>JBBQQZ010000044.1:0-16159 GCA_038215325.1 Tepidisphaerales bacterium
TGGATGCACATCGTCGATCTGGACGGCGCGAAGGAAGGCCGGTGCGTGCAGACGGAATTGATCGCGAAGATCATCGCCGCGTCGGGGTTGAAGGTGCAGGTGGGCGGGGGCGTGCGATCGACGGCGGATGTGGATCGGCTGATCGATTGCGGGGCATCGCGCGTGGTGATTGGGACGAAGGCGATCGAGGATTGGCCGTGGTTTGAATCGCTGGCGATGCAGACGAAGTACGCGGACAAACTGACGCTGGCGATCGACGCGAAGGAAGGCATGGTCGCGACGCGCGGCTGGACCGAAACCAGCACGCTGTCGGCGGTCGATCTGGCGAAGCGCGTGAGTGATTGGAAGCTCGCGGGTCTGCTCTACACCGACGTGGCGCGCGACGGGATGATGCAAGGCCCGAACCTGGAGCACACGCGAAAACTTGCCGAGGCCGGCAACGTGCCGGTGATCGCGTCGGGCGGGGTGGGCTCGCTCGACCACATCCGCGCGCTAGTGCCCTTGCCGGTGTGGGGCGTGATCGTCGGCCGTTCGCTTTACGAGCGCGCGGTGGTGCTTCGCGAAGCGCTCGAACTGGTTCGCTCGATGGGGCGTTAGTCACCCGCAGCGCGATGTTACGCGTAATCGGGCCGGACCCCTGCGGGAAATCCGCTCATGCGGCGTTCATTTCGCCCGGAAAAACCAGCATTTTTTGCGCCTCGGAGCGTGGGGAGGTCCGATAGGCAAAATAGGCCGGATAAACGTTACAGTTTTCCTAAATTAACGTACCTGCGACTTATGAGACGTCCCTCCAACTGGACTATTCCACGAATCGCGTCTTAACCTTGTTAGTGTGATGGGCGACGGTTTGGCGGATGCCGAGCCGTGCATGTCTGCATCGCCACGGAGGGCACAAGTGCCGGATGCATTGTTGTATTGCATCGGGAAGTAGGCCCTATGAAAACTAAATGGCTCTCGGTTGCGACAATCGGATTGTCGCTCGTGGCAGCGTCAGAGGCGGGGGCGTCGTATTCCCTCCTCAAAACCAACACCAACGAACTCAACGTCGCTGACGTCTTCTCGAACTTGTACGGCGGTACGTTCGAGCAGGTCGGACTCGACTTCACCAACGGTGCCAAAACGGCCCGCCGGGTTGATGACGAAACTGATCAGACCTGGTCTGGCGATTTCGACGTCAGCATCGTCGGTCGATTCAGTGGCTACACGCAGTCGCTGGCGGCTTTGACAGGCGGTCAGTTTCAGCACCTCGTCGCCGCAGGCGGCATCGGCTTCGCGGCCGCGCCGAACGAGGTGAGCGTCACGCTGAACGCCGAACCGTTCGTCCGCTACGGCGACAGCGGCACGCATTCCAGCGTAAACGTGCAGAACGAAGACGAACGCGATCACATGGTCACGTTTGAAGTCGATTCCGGTAGCGCGGCCCGCACGTGGGTGCTCTTCTGGGAAGACCTGGACATGGGTCCCGGCGTCACCAAAGGCCGATCGATCAGCGATTTCAATGACCTGGTCGTGAAGCTGCGTACCGCCGACGTGACCAACGCGCCCCCGATCGCCGTCCCGTTGCCGCCGGCGTTTTTCGTCGGTCTCGCAACACTCGGGCTCAGCGCGTATTTCATTCGTCGCCGCGTCGCATAATCGAACCGCGTAACCCCGCCGTGCAGGCAGCTACGTTCCGGACGCCCGGTACGCGTGCGGCGTCATGCCGGTCACGCGTTTGAATGCGGTCGCGAAATACTGGCTGCTCGAAAATCCCAGATCCAGCCCGACCGACGTGATGGATGCGTCGGTGGTGCGAAGCTGCGTCTTTGCGCGCGTCACGAGCTGGCGCAGGCGCCAGTTGCCGGGCGTCTGGCCGGTCTCTTGAAGGAACCGCGCGTGGAGCCTGCCGACCGAAATCCCCGCAGCGTCGGCGGCGGCTTCGATGCGCAGCGGCTCGGTCAGGTGCTCGCGCAGGAACGCCATCGCGATGCGGACTGGATCGGATCGCGTCTCACGCCGCAGCCGTGCCGCGTCGTGATCGCGCAGCACGCCCGCCAGCAACTCGTGCAGCGCCGCCCGCGCCGCCATCGGTCCGAGGTCGTCTCGACGCGCGTGTTCGGCGTGCAGGCGCTCGCAGGCGCGCTTCGATTCGTCCGTCGCCCGGAACGATCGGATCGGCAACCCCATCAGCCGCTCGCGAATGCCGTTCGATTCCCTCTCACTCAACCCGGGCAGCGGTTTGGCGGGTGAGATGACGACGTGGAACCAGTAGAGTTCGCACGGGTTCATCACCGCATCGACCCCGCCATGTCGTTCGCCCGGCCGGGTGATGTAGAGGTCGCCGCCGCGAACTTCGTGCAGGTCGTCGCCCGCCCACCAATCGACGCTTCCTGCGACGATCAGGCAAATCTCGAACGCATCCGCGTGGACGTGCCCCGGCAATTCGCCCGCCCGCTGAAACCGGTCCCAACCCGCCATCGTCACTTCGGGAAGGAGGCCGGTTGATCGGTCGTATATGGTTCGGGTCGCGGTGCGGGGCATGGCGAAGGCGATCATACCCGGACAATGTTCGATTTCCTCGCGCTAATAACATCGAACGACCGGGTGCGGCGATCTGTCTATTCTTCTGGGCAACACGAGGAACACATGACCCAATCGAACGTATCGCTGACGCCCGAGCAAGTGGAGTTTTTCCGCCGCGAGGGATACCTATCGATCGCGCAGTTCACCACCGCCGAGGACGTGGCGAAATTGCGGGTGAGCTACGACCGCATCTTCGCCGAGCAGGCGGGACGGAGTGAGGGAAACCAGTTTGATCTCGCTGGCACGGACGAGGACGGGAAGAAGGCCGCGCTGCCGCAGATTCTCAATCCCGCCAAGTACGCGCCGGAGATGAACGATTCGCTGCTGCTGGCGAATGCCAATGCCCTGGCGAAGCAGTTGTTCGGCCCGGACGCGAGGGCGAGTTTCGCCCACGCGATCCTCAAGCCCGCCGGCTCGCCCGCCGCCACGCCGTGGCACCAGGACGCCGCGTACTGGGGCGGCGACTACGACCACGACAAGCAGATCAGCATCTGGGTGCCATTGCAGGATACGCCCGTCGAGATGGGCTGCATGCAGTTCGTCCCACGCTCGCACGAAGGATTGAACATCGTGCGTCACCAGCACATCAACAACGACCCTCGCATTCACGGCCTTGAGCTGCACGCCAGCGAACTGCACCACGTCAAGAACGTCGCCATTTGCCCCCTGAAGGCCGGCGGTGCGACGCTGCACGGCGGGTACGCGCTGCACTACACGTCGCCGAATGAATCGACTACCCCGCGCCGCGCCCTGATCCTCATGGGCGGCCTCCCCCCGACCAAACGCGAAACGCCGCGCGACCTGTTCTGGCTGGAAGAAGAACGGTCAATGCACACAGCGAAGAAGAAAGAAACCGTGCGCGCCTGATCCGTCAGAATGCGTGGCGCGTGACGAGTGTGACGTGAAAGACAATCGAGATCCTTTCACGCCCCACTCATCACGCCACACGCCACACGCCACCCCCCTCAGCTTCCTCTCCCGATCCGGAGCACCTACCATGTCCGCCTCATGCAATCGATCGAAAAGCTGCTGCGCCGGCTGCGCGAATCGCCGGGCGGGAATGTCTTTAATCCCTGGTACGACCGTGATCCCGATCACGACGCCGATGACCGCGCACCGAAGTGCCGACGAGAGAATCTCGCCGCGTATTTGCAGGCCCGGGTGTCGCGGGCGCGGTTCCTGTTCGTCGCCGAAGCCGTCGGATTTCGCGGCGGTAAGTTCAGCGGCATCGCGATGACCTGCGAACGTCAACTCCCCGCGACCGACCTGCCGCACCATCGCACCAGCGTGCCGACGCTCCCTCTCAACGGGGCCGATCAATTGCAGGGCGTGCTCGAACCGACCGCGATGATCGTCGCGCGCACGATGGCGGCTTCGGGCGTTGATCCGCACGATGTCGTCCTCTGGAACACCTTCGCCTGGCACCCGCATCAGCCCGGCAATCGCCTGACCAACCGCACCCCAACCCCGGCCGAAGTGCAGCACGGTTTGCCGGTCCTGCACGCGATGCTGGAACTGTGTTCAACTGCTAAACTAATCGCAATCGGCAAGACCTGCCAGCGCGCCATGACCGACATCACCCACGTCTGCCCGCCCGCGGTCAGGCACCCGGCCAATGGCGGGGCGACGGAGTTCGCACGCGGCGTGCGAGAAATATTGATGCGTTGAAGCCACAGGGACGAGCCCGAGCGAACGCGTGCGCCGACGGGGAGACGTTTGGGGTGAGGGCAGCGCGTCGGGGAATCAGGCACTTCGAGGTCGTCGTAACCAGGCTCTCACCCCCAGCCCTCTCCCACGGGTACATGGGAGTGGGAGTAAAAACAGCCACATGCGATTGCCCCCGCGCACCCCAGGGGCGATCGGGCGCACTTGACCCGTACGCGGTTCCGGGTAGATTCTCTCCCCTTCGCAGTCCGGAATTCGATGACGGTGCGCGCAGGTGTCCTGCGTTCATTTTTCTTCTGTGGCGTTGGGCTTTGCAGACGCATCATCGATCCGGACGGTGCGAGTTCTACTGTTTAGAGGCGTTTATGAGTCGTGACCTGACCAAAATCCGCAATATCGGCATCGCCGCTCACATCGACGCTGGTAAGACCACCACGTCGGAGCGCATCCTTTACTACACGGGTCGCGTTCACAAGATCGGTGAAGTACACGAAGGCACTGCTGTGATGGATTTCGATCCGGAAGAGCAGAAACGCGGCATCACGATCAATTCTGCCGCCACGTTCTGTGAGTGGAGCCGCCGCAACTGGCTCACCAAGACGCCGCCGACGCCGGACCAGCTTTATAACATCAACCTGATTGACACCCCCGGCCACGTCGACTTCACCGCCGAAGTCGAACGCTCGCTCCGTGTGCTCGACGGCGCGGTTGCGGTGTTTGACGGCAAGGAAGGCGTCGAAGCCCAGTCGGAAACCGTCTGGCGTCAGGCGACCAAATACAACGTCCCACGCATCTGTTTTGTCAACAAGATGGACAAGGTCGGGGCGGACTACGATTTTTGCTACAAGACCATCCTGGAGCGGCTCGGTGCCCCGGCGATCCCGGTCGTCATCCCGATCGGCAAGGCCGACACGTTCAAGGGCGTTATCGACCTGATCGCGAAGGTCGGCTTCATGCCCGAGAAGTTCGGCGACGACAAAGACAAAGGCATGACCGTGAAGATGGTCGCCATTGAGTCGCTGTCGGAAGAAGACCAGAACAATTACGAAAAGTACCGCGGCATCATGCTCGAGAAGGTCGCCGAACTCGACGACGCGCTGGCCGAAAAATACCTGAATGACCCGGAATCGCTCGAAGAAGGCGAAATTCGCGCCGCGCTCCGCCAGGGCACGATCGATTTCAAGGCCCACCCGCTGTTCTGCGGTTCGGCGTACCAGTACGTCGGTGTGCAGCAGGTGCTGGACGGCGTCATCGACTTCCTCCCCGCGCCGACCGACATTAAAGACGTGCGCGGCGTTGATCCGAAGGACACCGACAAAGAACTCGTCCGCAAGCTGGTTCCCGAAGAACCGTTCTGCGGCCTGGCGTTCAAGATCGTGGACGACAAGTTCGGTACGCTGACTTACGTTCGCGTCTACTCCGGCGTGCTCGAATCGGGCACCCGCGTGCTGAACGCCAACAAGAACACCAAGGAAAACATTAGCCGCATGTTTCAGATGTCGGCCAACGATCGCATCGCGCGGGATCGCGCCGAAGCGGGCGACATCGTTGCGGTCATCGGTGTAAACGAAGCCATGACCGGCGACACGCTCTGCGACCTTGATGCCCCGATCATCCTGGAAAAGCCGACTTTCCCCGAGCCCGTCATCAGCATGTCGATCGAGCCCAAGGTGGCCGGCGATAAGGACAAGCTGGGCAACGCGCTGACGAACCTGCGTCGCCAGGATCCGACTTTCCAGGCGAGCTACAACCGCGAAACCGGCGAAACGATTATCGCCGGCATGGGCGAGTTGCACTTGGAAATCATCAAAATGCGTCTGACCCGCGACTACAAAGTCGATGTGGTCGTCGGCAAGCCGAAGGTCAGCTACCGCGAAGCCATCAGCGGGACCGCCAAGGACATCCGCGGCCTGCACAGGAAGCAGTCCGGTGGCCGGGGTCAGTTCGGCGATTGCTGGATTTCGCTCGAACCGTTCGACGGAGTCGGGATCGAGCCGGACGTGCTCAAGAAGCTGAAGTGGGAAGACGGCGTCGCGTTCGAGAACAAGATCGTCGGCGGCTCGATCCCGAAGGAATTTATCTCGTCGGTCGAGTACGGCGTCCGCATGACCTGCAAGACGGGCATTCTGGCGGGCTTCCCGTTGATCAACGTCAAGGTGACGCTGACCGACGGCAGCTACCACGACGTTGACTCGTCGCAGGTCGCGTTCGAGCTCGCCGGTCGTCTGGCGATCATCGATGCCGCCAAGGCCGCGAAGCTGGAGCTGCTCGAGCCGATCATGAAGCTGGTCGTCACGACGCCGAAGGATTTCGTCGGTAACGTCACCGGCGACATCAACCGTCGTCGCGGCCTGATCTTGGACAGCTCCGAGCGTGGCAACACGGTCATCATCGAAGCCGAAGTGCCGCTGAGCGAAATGTTCGGTTACACGACGGAACTTCGCTCGATGTCCACCGGCCGCGCCGCAGCAGCGATGGAGCCGCTCAAGTACGCCCAGGTCCCCGGCAACGTGAAGCAGGAAATCCTGGCGGAAGTGGCGTCGGACAAGAAATAAGGTTCTCCGCCTAAAGCTGAAGAGTCACGCGGCCGGTTGCTGGTATCCAGCAACCGGCCGCGTTTTTGAGCGTGCCGCAAGCGAGTCGCGTGTGCTCATCTCCGCAGACACCGATTTCGACACCCTGCTTGCTCAGCGAGAGGCTTCAAGACCGAGCCTCATCTTGTTTCGCGGAGACTCCACGCGTGATCTCGCACGTCAACTGGCATTACTTCTGGCGAATCTTTTCGCGTGAGATGGCGCTCTCGAATGGGGTTGCAATGGTGGTAAAGGACGGAAATCGCCTAAGAATTCGCGCTTTACCGATCTCCCCGCCCACTGGCGTTGGAAATTGAGCGTCAAGCTTCCTTGACCCCAGCCCACGGATTGCTATATTACCCGACTCCCCTGAACGAAGGGGGCCGAACAACGACAGGCCATTTGTGGTGTTTGTCGCTCGGAAACAAGTGAAAATCGGAAGAATTGGACAGGTGCAGGAATGACTGGTGAGCGGATTCGCATTCGTCTTGAAGCCTACGACAATCGGGCCCTCGACCAGTCGGCCAAGGAGATCGTTGAAAACGCGAAGCGTACCAACGCCCGTGTTTGCGGTCCGGTTCCTCTTCCGACCCGCGTGGAGCGTTACACCGTTCTTCGTTCGCCGCACATCGACAAGAAGTCGCGCGAACAGTTTGAAATGCGTACGCACAAGCGGATCATTGATATTTTCGAAGCCAATGCCCGTACGATTGAAGCCCTCAATCGCCTCGTCGTGCCGGCCGGCGTTTTTGTGAAGATCAAGGCGTAGGTCTTGAAACAAGTAACGCTCCAGCGAGTAATCGCCGGGGCTTTTTAGTCGCCCGGACGCGGGGTTCATCCAAGAACCCGAGACTCTGTCGAAAGACGGGGTTGCGATCCGGGGGTGATTTTTTGTCCTTTTCAGGACGGGTATCAGACCTCAGTTTTTGGGGCCTGCTCTGCTCGGAAGTGCAATGACACCAGCAATTCTTGGCCGCAAGGTCGGCATGACCCGGGTGTATGACGAGAAGGGCGCGATCGTGCCCGTCACCGTCGTACAGGCCGGTCCGTGCGTGGTGACCCAGGTAAAGACGTCCGACGGCAAGGACGGCTACAACGCTGTTCAGCTTGGCTTTGAGTCAATCAAGGGCAAGTACAGTTCGATGCCCCTTATCGGCCATGCCGCGAAGTCGGGTTCGCAGCCGCAGCGGTTCTTCCGGGAAGTGCGTCTCAAGGACGCCTCGGACAAGAAGCTTGGCGATAAAGTCACCGTCGGCGAGTTCGACGGTGTGACCTATGTCGACGTCACCGGCGTCAGCAAGGGCAAGGGCTTCGCCGGCGTCATGAAACGATACAACTTCGGTGGCCTGTGTGCCTCGCACGGTACCGAACGTAAGCACCGTGCCCGTGGTTCGATCGCGTCATTCGCGACCAACCGCGGCCACAGCGGCAAGCCGAAACGCGGCCTGAAAATGCCCGGTCACATGGGTGACGAGCGCGTCACCTCCCGCAACCACTCCCTCGTTCGCATCGACGCCGAAAACGGCGTGCTGCTGATCAAAGGTCCGCTTCCGGGTGCGAACGGGTCGTTGCTGTACGTCCGCAAAAGCGTCACGGCGAAGGAAAAGAAGGCTGGATAGTTGCCCGTGGTCAGTTGCCAGTTGCCGATGAGGCGACACGGTGGCTGACCCTGGCTCGGTTTTAGGACTGGCAACTGGCAACTAGTAACTGGTAACCGTCATCATGATCGAAGTCCCCGTATTCAATATCGAAGGTGCCCAGGTCGGCACCGTCTCGGTCGACGAGCAGAAGCTCGGCGGCGAGATTAACGCACCGCTGCTGAAGCAGGCGCTGGTGTACTATCACGCGAACAAGCGTCAGGGCACGGTCCAGACGCAGGCTCGCGGCGAAGTCTCCGGTTCGACCCGCAAGCTCTATAAGCAGAAGGGCACCGGTAACGCCCGTACCGGCGGTATCCGCAACCCGATCAAGGTCGGTGGCGGTCACGCCAAGCAGAAGCGGCCGAAAGACTGGTCGCTGGATATGAACAAAAAATCCCGCCGCCTCGCCCGCAACAACGCCATCCTCTCGAAGATCAAGGACAACCAGCTCAAGGTTGTCGACCAATTCAATATCACGGAACCGAAGACGAAGCTGTTCGCAGGTGTGCTCAGCAAGCTGGGCATCGAGCGAACGGTGCTGGTCGCGCTGGAAAGCAAGACCGAAGCCGTCGCCCGCGCCAGCCGCAACATCGCCAGCACCCGCCTGACGACCGTCGCCCAGCTCAACGCGTGGGATATCCTTCGCAACCGCACGGTGCTGATCACCAAGTCGGGCCTGGAGGCGCTTCTCGCGTAAGCGAAAGCGAACCACTCATGGAATCAACCAAAGTCATTATCAAACCCCTGGTCACCGAGAAAACCACCCACCAGGCGAACGCGCGGAACACCTATTCGTTCCACGTTCACCCCAAGGCGGACAAGCTGGAGATCAAGGACGCGATTGAAGATCTGTACAAAGTGAAGGTCGCCGACGTGCGCACGCTCACCCGCAAGGGTAAGGCGCGTCGCACGAAGACGGGCTACGCGGTCGGTTCGAGCGTGAAGCGAGCCATCGTGAAGCTGGCCGAGGATTCGAAGATCGAGTTGTTCTAAAGACTGGAGAGTTGCCAGTTGCCAGTTACGAGTTGCCAGTAAATACAAAACTGGCAACTAAAAACTGATAACTAACAACTAAGAAACTATGGCAATTAAGAAATACAACCCGACATCTGCTGGCCGGCGTCAAGGTTCGGTCATTGACTACAAGAAGGTCTTGACCAAGTTCAAGCCGGAAAAGTCGCTGACCGTCGGCCAGGTTCGTCCCAGCGGGCGTAACCACCACGGCGTGATCACGGCCAAGCACCACGGCGGCGGTAACAAGCAGTTGTACCGGCTGATCGATTTCAAGCGTCTGAAGGACGGAATCGTCGCTGAAGTGAAGTCGATCGAGTACGACCCCAACCGCAGCGTCTTCATCGCGCTGGTCGAATACACCGACGGCGAAAAGGCCTACATCCTGGCCCCGAACGGTCTGACGGTCGGCATGAAGATCGTCAGCGGTCCGGACGCCTCGCCCGATGTCGGCAACGCGATGCCGCTGGCGAACATCCCGGTCGGCCTTGAGATCCACAATCTTGAAATGAACCCCGGGCAGGGCGGCAAGCTCGTCCGGTCTGCGGGCCTCGCGGCTCGCCTGAACTCGAAGGAAGGCGATTACGCCGTCGTCACGCTCCCCAGCGGCGAAATTCGCCGTCTGAAGAGCAAGTGCCGGGCGACCATCGGTGTGCTGGGTAACAGCGACTGGATGAACGTCACGATCGGCAAGGCCGGCCGTAACCGCCACCGCGGGATTCGCCCGCACACGCGTGCCAAGGCGATGAACCCGATCGACCATCCGATGGGTGGTGGTGAAGGTCGCGCCAACGGCGGTCGTCACCCGGTCAGCAAGACTGGCGTTCCGGCGAAGGGTGGCATCACCCGAAGCAGCGGCAAGGCGAGCGAGAAGCTCATCCTTCGCCGCCGCAAGTTCGGTCGGTTCCAGCAGCGTCCGCAGACGGTGAATGTGTAAGTGAGACGTTGCCGGGCGACTGGCAACTGGCAACTAGCAACTGGCAACTACTATGAGCAGAAGCAGCAAAAAAGGCCCGTACGTCGACGAGAAGCTGTTCGTGCGTGTGAACACGCTGAACGAGCGCAAGGCGAAGCAGGTGCTGAAGACCTGGGCGCGTGCATGCACGATCATCCCGGAGTTCGTCGGGCACAACTTCGAGGTGCACAACGGGAACAAGTTCATCCGCGTGTTCGTGACCGAAGACATGGTCGGACACAAGCTCGGTGAGTTCTCCCCGACCCGCTCGTTCCGCGGTCACTCGGGCACCAAGAAGGACGCGTCGGGCAGGTGATGCAGTCGTGGCCCGCAAGGCCGCGAGATGAGGTTTGAGTCATGGCTTACACAGCAAAACACAATTTCGCCCGCATCGCACCGCGAAAAGCGCGGCTGGTGATGGACCTGGTTCGTGGCCGGAACGTCGATGACGCTCTGAACATGCTCCAGTTTTCCAAGAAGCGTGCGGCGGTCTACATCGCCAAGGTCATCAAGAGTGCAGTGGCGAACTACCAGGAGCGCGAAACCGCCCCGGGTCAGAACGCCCTGTTCGTCAGCGAGGCCCGTGTCGATGGCGGCCCGACGATCAAGCGTTTCCAGCCGAAGGATCGCGGCAAGGCGTACAACATCATGAAGCGCACCAGCCACCTGGTGGTGAGCGTCGACGAGCGGCAGCAGGCATAACAAGCGAGAAGAACATGGGTCAGAAAGTTAATCCAATTGGCTTCCGTGTCGGTATCACCGAAGACTGGCGCAGTCGCTGGTTTGCTCCGAAGTCGGCGTACGGCGAGTTCCTGATCGAAGACGTTCAGGTCCGCAAGCACATCGATAACAAGCTGAACCGTCGCCCCCCGTTCGCGGCCGTCTCCGACATCCTGGTCGAGCGGACCCGTGAAGAAGTGACTGTCACGCTCAAGACTGCCCGTCCGGGCCTGGTCATCGGGCCAAAGGGTGCCGAGCTGGATAAGCTCCGCGAAGAGCTGGAAGACCTGATCCGCCGCAAGATCGCGCCGATCAAGGTCATTGAAATCAAGAACCCCGACCTCAACCCGCAGTTGGTGGCTGAAGCCGTCGGCGAGCAGTTGAAGAAGCGGGCGAGCTTCCGCCGCGTGCTCAAGCAGCGACTGGAAGCCTCGATGAGCGCCGGAGCCAAGGGCATTCGCGTTCAGGTCTCGGGTCGTCTCGGCGGGGCAGAAATTGCCCGGTCGGAAAAGGCCACCGTCGGTTCGGTTCCGCTGACGACGCTTCAGGCGGATGTGGGCTACGGCTATGCCGTCGCCAACACCACCTTCGGCACCATTGGCGTGAAGGTGTGGATCTACCGCGGTATGAAGGGCGAGGAAGTCCTCGACACCGACGTCCGCGTCGGCGGCCCGCTGCGAAGGATTCGTCGGTAAAGAAAGAACAGAAGTGGCGAGTGGTCAGTGGTCAGAAACGGCCTTATCTGACCACTGACCACTGACCACTGACCACTGTTTGACTGGTGACTTATGCCCTTGATGCCCAAACGAGTTCAGTACCGTAAGAGCCAGCGCGGCAAGATGCGCGGCAATGCGACGCGCGGCAACACCGTTGCGTTCGGCGAGTACGGTCTGATGTCTATGCAGCAGTGCTGGCTCCCGGCGCGTACGATCGAAGCCTGCCGCGTGGCGGTGTCGCACTTCCTTCACCGCGAAGGGCGCCTGTTTATCCGCGTCTTCCCGCATAAGTCCATCTCGGCCAAGCCGCTGGAAGTTCGTATGGGTACCGGTAAAGGCGAACCCGAATACTGGGCAGCCGTGGTGAAGCCCGGAACGGTGATGTTTGAAATCGCCGGCATCGACGAGGTCACCGCCAAGAAGTGCCTGGCTCGCGTGGCCCACAAGCTTCCGGTCAAGTGCCGTTTCGTGACCCGCAAGCACACAGTTGGCTGATCACGGGCAACTAAACAAGAGAATCGTCATGAAGAAGAACGAAAAGAAAGAACTCCACGACAAGACCGACGACGTGCTGAAAGAGCTGCTCACGAGCAAGCAGAAGCACCTGTTCGATCTTCGCAGCCAGGCGGTCACCGAGAAGCTGGAAGACCCGACCCAGCTCGGCAAGACCAAACGCGACATCGCGCTGGTCAAGACCGTTTTGCATCAGCGTGCGCTGGCGTCGGCGGAATCGAAGTAGGACTTAGAGACACGAGCAAACTATGGCAACCGCAACCGAAACTCCCAAGCCCCGCTCGCAGATCAAGAAGATCATCGGGCAGGTCACCAGCGCCAAGACCGGCAAGACGATCAAGGTCGAGGTGAAGTACCTGACCCGGCACGCGAAGTACGGCAAGTACCTCAAGCGTACGAGCGTGTACCACGTGCATGACGAGAAGAGCGAAGCCCATGAGGGCGACGTGGTCGAGATCGCCGAGTCGCGGCCGTTCAGCCGCACGAAGCATCACCGGCTGACCAGGGTCATCACCAAGGCGCCGGAGAAGCTCACTCACGACACCGGTGACGACATCACCAAGGCAAGCGGCGCAAAGAAGGAAGAAGCGGTCGCGGAGTAGTGTCCAGCGGCGAATGCCGAATGTCGAATGACACTCGGCTCGTGAATCGGCAATCGGCAATCGGAAATCATCATGATTCAGCAACAAACATACGTCGACATCGCCGACAACACCGGTGCCAAGACCGCGATGTGCATCAAGGTGCTCAAAGGCTCGTCGTCGAAGGGCAAGTTCAAGCGGAAGAGCGCCTACATCGGCGACGTCATCATCGGCGTCGTCAAGAAGGCCCTCCCGAACGGCGACGTCAAGGATGGCGAAAAGATTCGCTGCGTGATCGTCCGCACCAAGCAGCCGACGCTGCGTCCGGACGGCTCGTACATCCGCTTCGACCGCAATGCCGCCGTCGTCATCGATAAGGACGGCAACCCCAAGGGCACCCGTATCTTCGGTGCCGTGGCGCGTGAACTGCGTGAGAAGAACTACATGAAGATCGTGTCGTTGGCGGCGGAAGTGGTGTAAAGGAAGTGGTCAGTGGTCAGCGGTCAGTGGTCAGATATGACCCGCCGCTGTGTTACTGACAACTGGCAACTGGCAACTGGCAACTATTATGGCTCAGCGAATCAAAAAAGGTGACACCGTCGTCGTCATCGCCGGCGCGGACAAGGGTAAGACCGGTCAGATCAAGCGGGTGCTGATCAAGCACGATCGCGTGATCGTCGAAGGCATCAATCGCGTGTGGAAGCACGTGAAGCCGTCGCAGCGGTTCCCCCAGGGCGGTCGCATCCAGAAGGAAGCGGCCATCCACATCAGTAACGTGCAGCCGGTCGATCCGAAGACGGGCAAGGGCACGAAAGTGAAGTTTGAGGTCAAGGACGGCGTGAAACACCGTGTCGCCAAGAAGAGCGGCCAAGACCTGGGTAAGGCTTAACGATCCAAACAGCGGCGTCACCGCGACAGTTCGGTGACGAACCTGAAGGAAAAGAATCATGGCAGAAGACAAAAACAAATCAGAGGCCGCGATGAAGGCCAAGGGCGCTGCGGCGAAAGCCGCCGCCAAGGCCCGCAAGGACGCCGGTCCCGGCTTCAAGGTCGCTTCGGAAGAAGAGGCCGGCCCGGCACCGGAGGCCCGTCTGTACAAGGTCTACAACGAGAAAATCGTTCCGGCCTTGATCCAGTCGCTGGGCATCAAGAACAAGCTCGCGTTGCCGAAGCTCGAGAAGATCGTGATCTCGATGGGCCTCGGCAAGGCGATGGTCGCCGGCGAAAAAGCCAAGATGGACACCGCCGAGAAGGAACTGGCGATCATCGCCGGTCAGAAGCCCGTCCGCTGCCGTGCCAAGAAGTCTGTCGCGAACTTCAAGGTTCGCGAAGGCATGGAAACCGGCCTGAAGGTCACGCTCCGTGGAACGCGTATGTACGAGTTCCTCGACCGCATGATCACGCTGGCGTTCCCCCGCGTGAAAGACTTTCGCGGCGTGAGCAACAACGGCTTTGATAAACAGGGCAACTACAATTTCGGTTTCACCGAACAGACGGTGTTCCCCGAAATCGCCGGCGCCGACGTGACGTTTCAGCAAGGCATGAACGTGACGGTGGTGATGAAGGGCGAGAACATCAAGGCATCGCGTGAGCTGCTGAAGCAGTTCGGGTTCCCGTTCAAGAACGATGAAAAAGTGAAGGATTGAGTGGCGAGTGGTCATAACTGACCACTGATCACTGACCACTGACCACTAGGATTTGATATGGCCACAAAAGCCTGGATCGCCAAAGAGAAGCGTCGCGAAGCGATTGTGCTGAAGTTCGCCGACGTGCGTCGGAAGCTGAAGAAGGAAGGCAACTATGCCGCCCTTGCGAAGCTCCCGCGTGACGCGAGCCCGACGCGCTGCAAGAACCGCTGTCAGCTCACCGGCCGAAGCCGGGCGTACCTGCGGAAGTTCAAGGTTAGCCGCATTATGCTCCGTGAACTGGCCCTGAAGGGCATGATCCCGGGACTGAAAAAGGCCAGTTGGTGACGGAGAGGAGCAAGTAGTCAGGAGCCAGAAGCCAGAAGATTGGTTTCTACTGTCTCCCGGCTCCTGACTCCTGGCTTCTCTGTTCGAGGATTGAATCAATGAGCATGCAAGACCCAATCGCGGACCTGTTAACCCGCATCCGCAACGCCAACCGAGTCGGCCGCCGGTACGTGTTCGTACCCAAGAGCAAGATCGGCGTCGGTATCCTTCA
Organism: Tepidisphaerales bacterium; assembly: GCA_038215325.1. GTDB lineage: Bacteria > Planctomycetota > Phycisphaerae > Tepidisphaerales > Tepidisphaeraceae > BPJO01. The sequence goes on from JBBQQZ010000044.1 coordinate 15,121, forward strand.
CGTTCTCAAGGACGAAGGGTACATCGACAGCTTCGACGAGATCGAAGCCTTGCCGATCAGTCAGGTGCGCATCCTGCTCCGCTACGCCTTGAGCGGCCAGAGCGTGATCCACGAGATCGCCCGCGTCTCCAAGCCGGGCCGTCGCGTTTACAGCTCGGTCGAAAAACTGCCCAAGGTGCTGGACGGTCTCGGTATCACCGTGATCTCAACCAGCCGCGGTGTCATGAGCGACCGCAAGGCACGCGAAGCGAACATCGGCGGCGAAGTGCTGTGCCAGGTAAGCTAAAGGAATTTCCGATTGCCGATGGATGATGGCCGAGTGAAATCAATTCGGCATTTGGCATTCGGCAATCGAAATTAAGAACTGGGAAGCCGCCCTGCAAGGGGTGTGAGCCGGACCGGAAAGGAAACTGAAATGTCTCGTATCGGAAAAAAACCAGTCCCCGTCGGCAAGGCGAAGGTCGCCATCAACGGGCAGACCGTCAACGTCGAAGGCCCGAAGGGCAAGCTGTCGTACGTCGTGCCGTCGATCATCACGGTCGAAGTGAAGGGCACCGAAGTCGTCGTCACTCGTCCGAACGACGAGCGTACGACCAAGGCGATGCACGGCCTCGTGCGGGCTCTGATCAGCAACATGGTTGTTGGTGCGACCGACGGGTACAAGAAGACCCTCGAAATCCGCGGCGTCGGCTACAAGGCCGAGCTGAAGGGCAAGGAAGTGGTCCTGAACCTGGGCTTCGCGAATCAGCTTCGCGTGTCCGTCCCCACCGGGCTGACGGTCGCCGTCGAGCCGGGTCAGGGTGACATCACCAACCGCATCAGCGTCAGCGGCGCGGACCGTCAGCAGGTCGGCGATTTCGCCGCCAACGTCCGCAAGCTTCGCAAACCCGAGCCGTACAAGGGCAAGGGCATTCGCTACGAAGGCGAAGTCGTCAAGATCAAGCCGGGCAAGGCGTTCGCCGGGGCCGGGTCAAAATAAGTACTGAGTCAGCAGGACTGAGGACTGAGCGACCTCGGTACGCATCACTCAGTCCTCAGT
>JBBQQZ010000045.1:0-15982 GCA_038215325.1 Tepidisphaerales bacterium
CCCATGCGCTTCATCCGCTTTTTGCCTTCCTTCTGTTTTTCCAGCAGTTTGCGTTTGCGGGAGACGTCGCCGCCGTAGCATTTGGCGGTGACGTTTTTGCCGACGGACTTGATGGTTTCGCGGGCGATGATTTTCCCGCCGATTGCGGCTTGCAGGGGGATTTCGAAGAGGTGGCGGGAAATTTCTTCCTTGAGGCGGCTCAGCAGCTTGCGGCCGCGCTGTTCGGCGTGGTCGCGGTGGCAGATCATACTCAACGCATCCACCCGCTCGGCGTTCACCAGAATGTCCACCTTCACCAGTTCACCCACACGGAATCCGATGACCTCATAGTCCATCGTGCCGTAGCCCTTCGTCGATGACTTCAGGCGGTCGTAGAAATCGTAGATCACCTCCGCCAGCGGCAGTTCGTACACCAGGATCACCCGGGCGCTGTTGCCCAGGTATTCGGTTTTCTTATAAATCCCGCGGCGGTCTTCGCACATCTTCATCATCGCGCCGACCGATTCCTGCGGCAGGATCAACTGCATGTTGATGAACGGCTCGCGGATCTCGGTGACCATCGTCGGGTTCGGCAATTCGCTCGGGCTGTCGATGCGCGTAGCCTTGCCGTCGGTGGTGAGGATTTCGTAGGTGACGGTCGGCGCGGTCTGGATGATCTCGATGCGGAACTCGCGCTCCAGGCGCTCCTGGATGATCTCCATGTGCAGCAAACCGAGGAAACCGCAGCGGAAACCGAAGCCCAGCGCGTCGTTGTTCTCGGGTTCGAACGAGAAGCTGGCGTCGTTGAGCGACAGTCGATCCATCGCGTCGCGGAGTTCGTCGTACTGCGTTTTGCCGGAGGGGTAGAAATCGCAGAAGACCATCTGCTGCACGGGTTTGTAGCCGGGGAGTTGCTCGGTGGCCTTGTTGTCGTCGTCGGTGATCGTGTCGCCGACGCGGACGTCGTGCAAATCCTTAATCGCGGCGACGACGTAGCCCACCTCGCCGTGGCCGATCGCATTGACCGGGGTGGGTCGTGGGCAGTGCTTGCCGAGGTCGGTGACGGTGTAAAGCTTGTTGGTGCCCATGAAGCGGATTTTCTGGCCCTTGTGCAGTTCGCCATCGATGACGCGCACGTAGGTGACGACGCCGCGGTAGTCGTCGTAGATGCTGTCGAAGATGAGGGCGCGGAGCGGCTTTTTCGGGTCGCCGCGCGGGCCGGGGAGTTTTTCGCAGAGCGCGACGATGAGTTCGTCGATGCCCTGTCCGGTCTTGGCGCTCACGGGCAGGCAATCCTCTGCGGGCAGGCCCAGGACTTGCTCGGTTTCTTCGGCGATTTCGATCGGGCGCGCAGACGGCAAGTCGATCTTGTTCAGCACCGGCACGATCTCCAGCCCCGCCTCCACGGCCGCGTAGGCGTTGGCGACGGTCTGGGCCTGAACGCCCTGTGACGCATCGACGACCAGGATCGCGCCTTCACACGCCTGGAGGGCGCGTTGCACTTCGTAGTGGAAATCGACGTGCCCGGGCGTGTCGATGAAGTTCAGCATGTAGTCTTCCCCCTTGTGGGTATGGAAGACCGTGACGGCAGAGGCCTTGATGGTGATGCCGCGTTCGCGTTCCAGATCCATGTCATCGAGCATCTGGCTATGGAACTCACGCTCGGTGATCGCGCCGGCCCGCATGAGCAGGCGATCCGAGAGCGTGCTTTTGCCGTGGTCGATATGGGCGATGATTGAGAAGTTACGAATTATCATGGGCTTACGGCGGTCTCTCGCTAAAACACGATGCCCGCCAATGGCGGGCCAGTCGGGTCATTGTAACGCGGATCGCGCACGCGCCCTAGCACGCGCCATCCGGTCCGGCGGGCGCGATCCCGGATTTCGGACCTGTGGACGGACATTCGTGCGCCAATTCCAGCATTCTTAAGGTCGAATCAATTGGTCGGTGTAGCCGGGGTCGCTCCTCCTGATGCAGCCGTTGGTGGCCCGCGTCGGCGTGAGCCGTACAATCGTGGCGATGAGGAAGCTGGCGTTTTCGTCGAATGCGTTCAAGAAGAACACGCTCACCGAGGCGATCGATTCGATCGGCGGGATCGGGTACGTCGGTGTCGAGCTGATGGCCGACCTTCACCACGCCTGGCCGCCGACGTTCGATGCCCCCAGAAGGCGCGATACGCGGAAGCAGCTTTCGGATCGCGGCCTCGTCGTCAGCAACGTCAACGCCTTCACCTGCTTCGTTCACGGCGACACCTACCACCCCACCTGGATCGAGAACGACGCGAAACAGGTGCAGATCCGCATCGACCACACGATCCGCTCGCTGGAAATGAGCCAGGAGTTCGGCGTAAAGACGCTTTCGATCCAGCCGGGCGGGCCGACGATCGGTACGACGCTCACGCGCGAACAGGCGGAGGAGCGGTTCGCCGAGTCGCTGTCGAAATGTATCGCGACGGCGCGATCTAGCGGCGTCGTCATCGGAATCGAACCGGAGCCGGGGCTGCTGATCCAGACGGCGCAGGAGTATCTGGATTTCAAGCTCCGCTTTTTCGGCGACGAGCCGATGGTGAAGATGAACTGCGACATCGGCCATCTCTTCTGCGTCGGCGACGACCCGGCGAGCGTGATCCGGTCCATGCCGGAGCATGTCGCGCACGTTCATCTGGACGACATCGGCGCCAATCACGTCCACCAACATCTGACGCCCGGCAAAGGCGTGATCGACTTCAAGGCGATCTTCGCGGCGCTGGATGCGATCCACTACGACGGCTGGACGACGGTCGAACTCTACCCCTACGAAACAACGGCCGCGGGCGTGGCGAAAGCGGCGTGGGAGCATTTGAGGGGGCTGGCAGGTGGAGTGTAGCGGGGGCGGGTAGCATGTAGCTCGTAGCGTGTAGTATGTAGCGTGTGGCAGGTAGAACCACATTCCACACGCTACCTGCTACCCGCCACCCGATTTTATTCGGACCTTCTAGTACACCTTCTAAAACACATTTCGTCTTGCCTTCATGAAGTCCGTATCAGACTTCAGGGTGTCAGAAGGAAGAAGGAAAAGTTTATGAAGACGTACCAGATTTCAGAGTTTCAGTCGTTGGAAGAGCGTCGCCTGATGGCGGCGGTTCCGCTCAGCAGTTCGACCTATGCCTTTGCCGGCGGGACGCAACTCCGCATCAACGGCACGGCCGGCAATGACACCATCAATGTCACCCGCAAGGGGTCCAGCTATCTGTTGACGACGAACACCGGCTACAGCAAGTCGTTCGTCGGCAACTTCAATTCCCTCCGCGTTTACGGCGGTAAGGGGAATGACACGATCAAGATCAACAACTACGTGACCATCCCCGCCTACATCCACGGCGACGAAGGCAACGACGTCCTCACCGGCGGTGCAGGGGACGATTTCCTGTACGGTGGCGCGGGGAACGACAAGCTGCTTGGCAACGCCGGGCGAGATACGCTCGTCACGCTGGGCGGCGGGACGAACGATGTCGCCACCGGCGGCGCGGGGAACGATTTCTTCTGGGTCGACACCAACTCGACCGAGAAGATCACCGACGCGTCGGCCGTTGAAACCAGCACCCGCGCGGTCAACCGCGTGGGCGGGTTTGAGACCAGCAAATTCATTAGCGGCTCGACCAAGGCGCAGGCGGTCAGCAAGGAACTGTCCGGCCAGCGGTTCCGCGATCCGGATGCGTCGAACACAGCGTACATGTACAAACCGTTCGCGAACAAGACGCTGTTCTCGTCCACCGGCCCGAGCGCCGACGATGTAAAGCAAGGCCAGATCGGCAACTGCTACTTCCTGGCGACCGTCGCCGGCGCTGCCGATGTGTCTCCCGAGTCGATCCGCACGATGATGACCGATCTGGGCGACGGCACGTTCGCGGTCCGGTTCATGACCGGCACGAGCACGGCGAAGTTCTATCGGGTTGATAACGACCTGGCGACGTACTCCGCCACCAGCACCACGCCCGCGTACGCCAAGCTCGGCGGCCAGGGCAGCATGTGGGTCGCGGTCGCGGAAAAGGCGTTCGCGTTCCACCGCCGCAGCCAGGGCACCTATGCGTCGATCAACGGCGGGTGGATGAACGAAGCGTTCACCGCAGTCGGCGGGACCAATCAATCCAGCAAATGGCGTGAAGACGTCGGCGGCACCGAGGCGTTCCTGAACTGGGTCGAAGGCCAGTTGAACACCGGCAACATGGTCACGCTCGGGGTGCTGGACTACAAGGGTTCGCTGAACCTGGTGAGCGGCCACGCGTACACGGTCGACCGCGTTGAAACGCTGGCCGACGGAACGAAACAGCTCGTCATTCGCAATCCCTGGGGCATGGACGGCTACCGCACCGACGACGGCGCGAACGACGGCTACCTGAAGCTGTCGGCGGCACAGGCTTTCGAGGCGGTCAATGTGTTCGTCAGTGCCCGGGCGGCGTAAGGAAACAGAGTCTCACACCGATCTCTGCGGGATCGGATCCGGCCTCGCGAAGGCCGACGCGCGGGCGAAGCAGTGACTCCCATCGCCCGCGCGGTGAGCACAAGACAACGAGAGAGTCCACCACACCAACGCCGGCCCGTCATCGATCGCGTGATCGAGCGGGCCGGCGTGATTGGTAGATAGTTGCCAGTTGGTAGTTGGTAGTTGCCAGTACCGGTTTTAGCTTCACTGGCAACTAACCACTGGCAACTGGCAACTTTGCCGCTAGAACGAATAGATCGCCGACAGCGTGAGGCGCCAGCCGAAGAGGTCGTTGTCGTCGTCGGTGAGGGCGGTTTCCCAAGCGCCGCGGAGCGCGAGGTTTTCGATGACGCGGAACTCGGCACCGACCGCGGCGGTGACCACGTCAGGACCGCCGCCGATGTCGGCGACGTCCAGCGTGCTGAACGGGGGCGGCGCATTGCCGTCGTCCAGCGTGTGATAGCCGTGGACCTCCAGCACCGCGCTGGCCCATTCGCAGAGGTAATAGTCGGCGTGGGCGTTCCAGTAGAACCGCAGGCTGTCGTCATCGCTCAGCGGGATGAGGAAGTTGACGTTGGCGCCGATGTGGAACTTGTCGAAGCCCTTGTCGGCAGAGGCCCACAGACGGACGTCGTCGTCGTTCTGAAGCACGCTGGGATCGCCGATCGCCAGCTCATACCCCCCGCCCACTGCGGCGTGGAAATTGTTCTCGAAATCCTGGATGAAGTTCCACTTCAGCCCGGCGGCGACGTCGTTCCAACCGTCGTCGCTGATTGCGTCGGTATCGAACGTGAGATAGCCGTCCTTGTACGCCACGAACTGCACCTGGTCGGTGATCGCCAGTCGCACCTGCACCGCGTAGACCTGCGCGTCGCCGCCGCCCAGCGGCGCGTCGTCGAAATCATGCCAGAGGTACCAGGCGCGAATGTCGGAGGTGACGAACGAGTCCTCGTTGTAGTACGGGGACGAGATCGGGTGGACGAATTTGTCCGACGGTGCCTGCTTGGCGGCCTCGGGATTCGGTTGGCCGAGCAGGACGAAGTTCGCATGCTGCGCCATTGCGCTGGAGACAGTGATCGTCGCAACCGCGGCCGCGGCGAGAATCAGGGAGCGTTTCATACCATTCCTTCCGTTGTGCCCTCCTACCCATGCCAAATCCGCTGCACACCGAAGGGCGAAACCAGCACAGCAGATCAAAAGACCTTATTATCCTTTATAAGTCGCTTGATTGGGCCCGTCAACATCATTGGGTTTGACCGCAATCGCGCGCATGATGGCCGAGGTATGACCGACACCCGCCCCATCTGGGACCGACTCGCCGACTTCTGGGACAAACACCTGAAGGAAGGCAACGATTTCCAGCGGAAGCTCATCATGCCGGCGACCGGCCGGCTGCTGGGCGAAGTCTCCGGGAAAACGATCCTCGACGCCTGCTGCGGCAACGGAAGCTACTCCCGCGTCCTCGCATCCCGCGGCGCGAGGGTGACGGCTTTTGATGGGTCCGGCGTTTTCATCGACCGCGCTCGCGAACGAACACCCGCGGGGCTGTCGGTGGAGTACGCGGTAATCGACGCGACCGACGACACCGCGCTATCGGTTCTCGGCGAAGCCCGTTTCGACCTGGCGGTGTCGTCGATGGCGTTGATGGACCTGGCGACCATCGACCCCCTGCTCCGCGCCGTCCGCCGATCGCTCAAGCCCGGCGGGTGCTTTGTTTTTTCGGTCTGTCATCCGGCATTCAATTCCACACGTAATAAGAACGTCGCCGAACTCATCAACGACAATGGCCGGATGAGGCAGCGGTTCGGCGTGGTGACCGAGCATTATCTCTCGCCGATTGAAGACCCCTCGGTAGGGATCATCAACCAGCCCGAACCGCACCCGATGTTCCACCGGCCAATCAGTTTGCTGCTGAAGGGCTGCTTTGAGGCGGGTTTTGTCGTCGATGGTTTTGAAGAACCCGCGTTCGGGCTCGACAAGGCCGCGAATGCGTTCTCGTTCGCCAAACGCCCGGAGATCCCGCCGGCGCTGGTGGTAAGGTTGCGATAGATGAAGCCACGGGCGTAAGCCCCTGCGTCTGCGACGCGACCGCGGGCACGACGCACGGGCTCACGCCCGTGGCTCAATGGAAGGACTTCATGACGATTCCAATCCTCAGCGCCTACACCCACTGGCTCCACACCCGCTGGCCCGCCGGGACGGTGGAGAAATTGCCGGTGGTGAAGGAGGACGGTTCGACCAACGTGCCGGGCTTGTTCGTCGTCGGCGACCTGACCGGCGTGCCGCTGCTGAAGTTCAGCGCCGATTCGGGGGCGCGGGTCGTCCAAAAGATAGGGGCAAGTGCTACGGGGCAAGGGGCGGGTAGAAGTGCTTCCTCCGACTTGCCCCTTGCCCCTGAGCACTCGCCGCTGGACGTGGTCATCATCGGCGCCGGCGTCTCCGGCGTGAGCGCCGCGATCGAAGCCCGCAAACAAGGCCTGTCGTACAAACTGCTCGAAGCGTCGGAGCGTTTCAGCACCATCGTCAACTTCCCCAAAGCCAAGCCGATCTACACCTACCCCGCCGACATGAAACCGGCCGGCGAATTGCAGTTCCGCGACGAAATCCATCCGAAGGAAACGCTCCTCGACGACCTGAAACGGCAGGCGGCGGGGATCGAAATCGAGAAAGCGCGCGTGAGCCATGTCGAACGATCTGGTGATGCGCTTAATGTGATTCTTGCGGACGAGAAAGGCACCATCGCCGCCAAGAACGTCATCGTCGCGATCGGCCGATCGGGGAACTTCCGAAAACTGGATGTGCCGGGTGAAGACCTGGGCAAAGTCTTCAACCGTCTGCACGACCCGAAGGATTTCGCCGGTAAAAACGTGCTGATCGTCGGCGGCGGGGATAGCGCGCTGGAAACCGCGATCGCATTGACCGAATGCGGCGCGACGGTGACGCTCTCGTATCGCAAACCCGAATTCGCCCGCCCCAAGCCGGACAATATCGACAAGCTGGAGCAACTCCAACGCGGCGAATCCCCCGCGGTCGAACGCCCCACGTCCGAACGCGTCACCACCGCCGTCGGCGACTACATGGGAAAGATGCACAGGGGTTCGCTACGGCTGGAGATGGCGTCGCAGGTGAAGGGGATCACCGATGACACCGTCACGATCCTCGACAAAGACAAGCAGGAGCACCCCCTCCCCAACGACTTCGTCTTCACCATGCTCGGCCGAGAGGCACCGCTCGATTTTTTCCGCAAGTCCAACGTCCGCATCCACGGCGAACGCACCACCTGGTGGTGGATCAGCCTGATCGCGTTTCTGGCGTTCTGCGTCTGGATGTATCACTGGAAAAAAGGCGGCGTTCATATCAGCGGCGTGGCGTCGCTGGACTATTACCTCGACATCGGCAACCGCTGGAGCGACATCAAGTATTTTCCCTACGGTTTGAAGGACTACCTCGCCTCGCTCGGCGGCGCGTGGACGCGGCCGGCTAACCTGCTGAGCACGCTGCGCATCAGCCTTGGCGAGCCCGGGTTCTATTACACCGTCGCCTACTGCCTGTGCGTGGTCGGCTTCGGCATCGACCGCGTGCGACGCAAGCCGACGCCATATATCAAGAAGCAGACGCTGGTGCTATCGCTGATCCAGGTGATCCCGCTGTTCCTGCTCCCCTACTTCATCCTGCCGTGGATGGGGCATAACGGGTGGTTCGATGCGGGAATCGGGCGATGGTTCGCCGACACGTTCTTCCCGATCGCGGGGTACGGGCACGGGCGGGAGTACTGGCGCGCGTTCGGGTTTGTCCTCGCGTGGCCGCTGTTCATCTGGAACGTCTTTACCAGCGAGCCGATGTGGGGCTGGCTGATCGTCAGCATCGTGCAGACGTTCGTGCTGATCCCCGTGGCGATCTATTTTTTCGGCAAAGGCGTCTACTGCGGCTGGATCTGCTCCTGCGGCGCGCTGGCAGAAACAATGGGCGATCGACACCGCACAAAAATGCCGCACGGGCCTTTCTGGAACCGGTTCAACATGGTCGGGCAGGTGTTCCTGGCCTTTGCGATGCTGCTGCTGATCCTTCGCGTGCTGGGGTGGTCCGGGGTGGGATGGGCGAATCGCGCATTTGAATACGGCCTGAAGGATCTGCCGATCTTCAACTATGTCTGGTTCGTCGACCTCCTCTGGGCGGGCATTCTCGGCGTCGGCGTCTACTTCTGGTTCTCAGGACGATTCTGGTGCCGCTTCGCGTGTCCGCTGGCGGCGCTCATGCACATCTACGCGCGGTTCAGCCGGTTCGGAATCATCGCAGAGAAGAAAAAGTGCATCAGTTGCAATGTCTGCACCAGCGTCTGCCACCAGGGCATCGACGTGATGAACTTCGCCAACAAGGGTTTGCCCATGCAAGACCCGCAATGCGTGCGTTGCAGCGCCTGCGTGGTGAACTGCCCGACGGGAGTATTGACGTTCGGGATGGTGGATGGGAACGGGAAGGAAATGCGGAAGGACAAGACCGTCGCCAGCTTCGTTCACATGCGCGAATTGACGATCAACGGGAAGAAAGCTTGATCAATCTCGCTTCAGCGTTTTCTCAGGATCGCGGCTCGAGTGGTACACCGCAAGGACCTCAATCCGCTCAGAATCGAAACGATAGAAGATGTTGAACGGGTAGACGTGCATGATCTTCCGCCTGATGCCGGGTGCCACTTCCGGATACCAAGTCGGATAGACGCGAAGGTCCTCGACCGCGCGATCAAATTCATCAAGGAACTGCATCGCCAGCCCCCTGGCGCACGAGTTGTAATAACTGCATGCCTCGCGAAGATCCTCTTCTGCGAGGTCGTTAATCGCGTAGTCGAGCATCGTCTACGCCCCGAACTCCCGACGCAATCGGTCAATGACTTCGACTCCGGGACGCATGGTTGCGGGATCTTGGTCCGCACGCTCAGCCCGACGTATAACCTCCCGCAACTGCTGCGGCATCATCGCGTCCGGAATGGGCATCCACTCCAGCGACTCCCAGACGTCCAGCAGGATCGCGTAGCGTTCACTCGCGGGAAGCGATCGAATCTGTTGTTGAAGCGTGTTAGCCATGACTTCAGCATAGAACCAGAAGCAGTCCACCTCAACCGAAATCACGGTACCAACGACGTCCCCGTCATCGATACCGGTTGCTTCAGGCCCATCAGCTTCAGCAGGGTCGGCGCGACGTCGGCGAGGCGTCCGTCATCCTTCAATTTGGTGCCTTTGAAGCGGTCGTCGACGACGATGATTTCGACGTCGTAGATCGTGTGGGCGGTGTGCGGGCCGCCGGTGAGGGGGTCGATCATTTGTTCGGCGTTGCCATGGTCGGCGGTGATGAGGAGGCTGCCGCCCTGCTTTTTTGTCGCGGCGATGACCTGTCCGACGTAGCCGTCGACGATTTCGCACGCTTTGATCGCCGCCGGCAGCGAGCCGGTGTGGCCGACCATGTCGCCATTGGCGAAGTTCACCACGATCAGGTCGTACTGACCACTGTTGACCGCCTTCAGCGTCTCTGCCGCCACGCCGGGGGCGCTCATCTCGGGCTGCTGGTCATACGTCGTCAGCGGCGAGCCGTCGGGCAGGAACTTGGGGCTCTGGACGATCGCGCGATCTTCGCCGGGGAAAGGCTCTTCGCGATAGTCGTTGAAGAAGAACGTGACGTGCGGGAATTTTTCGGTTTCGGCGCAGCGGAACTGCTTGAGGCCGAGCCTGCTGACGTATTCGCCGAGGATGTCGGTCATCTTGGGCGGCTTCGGGTAGGCAACCTTAACCGGCGATCCCTGTTCGTAGGCCGTCATGGTGACATAGTAGATATCGAGCTGCGGCCCTCGGTTGAAGCCGCGGAAATCGGGCAGGACGAATGCGGCGGTCAGTTCGCGCGGGCGATCGCCGCGGTAGTTGTAAAAGATGACCGAATCTCCGCCAACGACCGTCGCCCGCGGCGTGCGGCCGTCGTCGGAGATGACGCTGGGGGTGACGAATTCGTCACCCTTCATCCCCGGCTCGACCGGGTGCGCGTAGTAGTACTGGATTGCCTCGACGGCGCTCGTAAACACCGGGCCTTCGCCCCCTGAGATGGCGCGGTAGGCTTTTTCGACGCGGTCCCAGCGTTTGTCGCGATCCATCGCCCAGAACCGCCCGCTGACCGTCGCGACCTTGCCCACGCCGATCTCGGCCATCTTCTTCTCGGCCGCCTCGATATACCCCACCCCATAACTCGGCGGCGAATCACGGCCGTCGGTGAAGGCGTGCAGGTAGACGCGATCGAAATTACGCTTCTTCGCCAACTCCAACACCGCGTACAGATGTTCCAGCAATCCATGCACGCCGGCGTCGGAGACGATGCCGAAGATGTGCAGCTTGCTGTTCCTGGCGATGCAATTGTCGATCGCGGCGTTCAATTCCTTGTTGGTGAAGAACTTGCCGTCACGAATCTCTTTCGTGATCTTGACCGATTCCTGGTCGACGATCCGTCCGGCACCGATGTTCTGGTGGCCGACTTCGGAGTTGCCCATCGTCGCTTCGGGCAAACCGACATCGAAGCCGCTGGTGTGGATGAGCGTGCGCGGATACTCCTTCGCGATCGCGTCGGCGACGGGCGTGTTCGCCAGCAGAACGGCGTTCGCCTTGTCCCATTCCTTGTACGGATTCTGACCCCAACCATCACGAATGATCAACACAACAGGTTTCGACATAAAAAATTTTCCTTCAATGAATCGCTCGCGGAGTGTATCGACACGGGATCGAATCAGCGAGCGATTTGGAGCAGGTGCGCCCTTGTTGCGCATCGGTAATACCAAGCGATCACGCACTTGCCGATGCATTCACGAATGCGACTGAAGTGCATCGCCGTGACGTGCCGATACACCACATGTTGCGATTTTGATTTGCTCATACACAAAATAATCGTTGACGCGCAGTCAACCCCTCTTTACATTTGCAACATCTAAAGGAAAGGAGGTGAGACTACTATGGCGAAGAAAGCCGCTAAGAAGACGACCAAGAAGGCAACGAAGAAGACCACCAAGAAGAAGAAGTAAGGTCTTGTTCGAGTAGCTGCTCGCGGTGCGTGGCTCCAAGATAAACCACCCCGATCAGCCGCCACGGTCGCAACCGTATTTTCGTCGGTCCTGGCTCCAACCAATCGGACCGACTGCAAACAAGCAAGAAACCTTCCTCGCCACGGCGGAAGGTTTCTTTTTTTGCTGCGCTGACTCGTTAAAATGAGTTCAGGAGTGCCGTTATGTCACTGAACACGCAGAGAGTGAAGTTGACCGAAGAATCGCAGGCATTGATCGCACGTGAACTTCAAAGCGGGCGATTTGAATCGCCTGACGACATCGTCAATTTCGGCCTGCAACTCCTTGAGCGACGCAGCCGCCTCGAACAGGAGAAGCAGCACCTGCGATCGATCATTGACGAGGCTTGGGAGGACGCAAAGTCCAGCGAAGTCATCGACGGAGAACAGTTTTTTGCTGAACTGCTCGGCGAAAAATCGGCTAAACCGCGCAAACGGAAGCGGGCATGAAGCGTTTCTATCTGTCGCCGAAAGCCGCCCAAGATATGCTCGACATCCACGCATACATCGCCAGCGACTCCCCTGCGGCCGCTCGACGAACCATCGACAAAATCCGTGCAAAGATTCGCGATATCGCCAAGACACCGTAGCTGGGTCACCTTCGCGATGACCTCACGGACAAGCCTGTTTACCTGCTTGGAGTCGACAACTAAATCATCCTTTACGTACGTCATCTCAAGCCGATACGTATCATGCGCGTCATTCATGCCGCTCGCGATTTGCCGGCCATTCTACGCCAACTCTGATTTCGCCTTGCATCCGCCGCAAAATCACGCAAAATCTGCGCGTGGGCAGGATCGCCCGCCATCACTGACACGGAGGTCATCGCCATGCGCGTTCTCGCATTCATGAATCAGAAAGGCGGCGTCGGGAAGACGACGACCACCGTCAACCTTGGCGCGGCGCTCGCGCAGCTCGGGAAAAACGTCTGCCTCATCGACCTGGATCCGCAAGCCCACCTCACCATCAACTACGGCCTGGAACCGTCGGCGGATCACCTGTCGCTGTATGACGTGCTCGTGAACGACACGCCGTTCCTCGAGGCCGTCCACAAGGTCGGCGAGCGCCTGGCAGTCGTGCCCTCGCACATCGACCTGGCGGCGGCGGAGATCGAGCTGGTCTCGACGCTCGGGCGCGAACTGATCCTCCGCAAACGCATCGAGGCCGCCAGCCATGATTTCGACTACATCCTGCTCGACTGCCCGCCTTCACTGGGGCTGCTGACGATCAACGCCCTGGCGTGCGCCAACGACGTCATGATCCCCATGCAGCCCCACTTCCTGGCGCTGCAAGGCATGGCCAAGCTGCTGGAGACCGTCCAGCTCGTCGCACGTCGCATGAATCCCAAGCTCGGCGTCGGCGGGATCATCCTGACGATGTTTGATTCGCAGGCGAAATTGTCGCACGAGGTGATTTTCGAACTACAGGATTTCGTCGCCCAGTCGCGCGACAAGAACATGCCCTGGAGCCGGGCGCGGGTGTTCGAGACGCGCATTCGCAGGAACATCAAACTCGCGGAGAGCCCCAGCTTCGGCAAGCCGATTTTTGACTACGACGCCACCAGCAACGGCGCGACCGACTACCGCAAGCTGGCGATGGAAACGATCGAGCACTTTGAAGGCGTGCCCGTCGCGCCGGCAGAAGCGCCGCCTTCGGTCGAGGTGACGGTCAACACCCCCCTCGCCGCGCCGGTGGAACCCGCCGAGCCGCTCTCGGAGGCCGCGCCGGTCGCGGTGGCGTCGTAATGCGGCGACGGGCTCGGTTGATCCTGATCTGGTCCGCGCTCGCGGTGTACGTCTGCCTGCTGCTCACGCTCACGCACATGCCCAGGCCGCCGGGCATGTTTGAAGGCCAGAACGACAAAAACCTGCACTTCCTCGCCTACTTCGTGCTCGCAAGCCTGATGTACGTCGCCGCCGCCATCACGTTCCCAAGACGCAACTACCTCGTGCTGATCGTCCTGCTCATCGGCATCGTCTTCGGCGCCATCGATGAAACGACACAAACGTACTTCGGGCGCCACAGCGACCTGCTGGATTTCCGCGCCGACGTGATCGGGCTGATCACTGGCATCACGCCGCTGGCGGTCCTGCGCTACGCAATACAGCGGCGCGAACGCCGCCCGCCGGCGACGCAGGTGTAGGACCGATTTATGAAATCGAACGGCGTGTAGGGTTCGCCGTGCGAACCGTCCTGTGTACGGTTCGCATCCCGTGATAGGCTCGGAGCCTGCCGGGCACTTCGAAGCGTTCTACGCGAACCATCCAGCCAAAACGGTTCGCTCGGCGAGCCCTGCACCGCGCACCCAACAAGTGCGATCCGGATTACTGGGCGTTCTTGCGTGCCCGGTCGAGCCGCAATTGCAGATCGCGTGGCCAGGCGTCGGCGGGGAGTTTTTGGATCTGCTCGTATAGACGAACCGCGGAAGGCCAATCGCGGCCTTCCGCGTCGATCGCACGCTCACGCAGTTGCTTCGCCAGTGCTTCCGCCTGTTCGATGGTGAGGTTCGGATCGATTTCCGGGATGACGACCGGCTCGGGCGGACGCACGGGCTCGGGCGGGCGGACCGGTTCCGGCGGCTTCACGGGCACCGGCGCGGGGATCTCGGGCTTCGGATCCACCTTCACGATCTCCGGCTTCACCCCTTCCGGCGGCTTGGGCGCGGGTGGATCGACTTTCACCACCTCAGGTTTCACAGGTGCCGGGCGTTCGACCACCTTCGGCTCCGGCTTCACCGGCGCGGGTTTGACCGGGGCGGGCTTGGCGGGCGCGGGCGTCATGTTCGCGGGCTTGGCGGGATCGGACTTGGCGGCGGGCGCTTCGAGGGATGTCTTGATCGATGACCACGTGCTGCCCAGCCACGTCACACTCTTCTGGCGAACGTCCGGACGCAGCACCATGACGATGCCCACCGCGATCACCGCGATCAGAAACAGCACGAACAACGTCTTCAGCTTCCCGCCGGACCTTTTCTCGATCTTCTTCGGGGCCTCGATGATTGCCGTCCGCGCGCCGGAGGGAACCGCGCCGGGCGTTGGTTTGAAATCAAGCTGGAACGCGGCGGCAAGTTCTCGCGCGGTCAGGATCGCTTCTTCCTGCTGCTTCGCCGGCACCGGCAACATCGGCCGACCCGTCGCCGAGGGCAGAGGCGACGCGACCGTCGGCTTGGCGGGTCTCACCGGTCGCGATACGGCACCGAAACCGTCATCGAGCTGTAGATCCAACGACGATCCGCCATCCATACCGGTTTCTGCGGTGGTGGTGGCGGTGAGGGGCAATTCCGGCGCGGTTGACGCGCCGGCCTCGAGCAGCGCGTCCGGGTCCGAAGGCGGTTCTTGCGCGCGATCGCAGTGACGGCAAGCCGGCAACGTCGGGTCGACTGATTCGCCGCAATGGCAGCAGATGCCGAATTCTCGGGACAGCCCGCGAACCTTGGCGGCGAACGTCCAAAGCTGGTGCGTGGTGGGCCCGCGGACGATCGAACGGGGCGTCACGTGCCCTTTTTTCACCAATGACAGCAGCGTGGCGAACTTCATCCCCGGTGCAGACGGGTTTCGGGCCTGCAAAACAAACCAGGGCCCGATCCGCTGGCGCGTCGCCGAGCGGGTGGCGGAGCTATCTTCCATCGTGCATCGCGGGCACGGCTGGTTCTGATCCGCTCGGATCACGCCGCAAAACGGGCAAACGTGCTTCCCCGTCAACTGCTGGCGAACTTCGCCTGCGTCGGGACGGGTGGAGATGGGTTCGGTGGTTTGCGTCACAGTTTTTAGCGGGTCGGACAAGCCCGACAAGATATGCTTTCTGGCCCGGTCTTGCCAGCCCGTTCTGCGAGCAGGACGCGCCGCGCGCACTATAAAACGCCTCAACGCAGCATAAATCCGCGTTCATGCGCGACATGCGCGCTTTAATAGCGGTACGACACCCGCTTCACAAAAGGAACGCCATGAGCACGCCCGCCGATACCGCCCCGAACGCCACCCGCGAACAGATCGAGAAATTGAACGACCTGATCAAGGATATCAACATGGCCATGCTGGTTACCGCCCAGCCCGACGGCACGCTGCGCAGCCGTCCGATGGCGACCCAGGCCGCCGGTCCCGATGGCCATCTCTGGTTCTTCACCAGCATCACCAGCGGCAAGGTTCATGAGATCGAAAACGACCAGAACGTCAACGTCTCCTACGCTGAACCCGACGACAACCGCTACGTCTCGGTCTCCGGGACGGCCAGGATCGTTCGCGACGCCCAGAAAATCCACGAACTCTGGAACCCGATGCTCAAAGCATGGTTCCCCAAGGGCAAGGACGACCCGTCGATCGCGCTCATCCGCGTCACCACCACGTCGGCAGAGTACTGGGACGCGCCCAACGGCACGATGGTGCAGCTTTACGGCTACATCAAGAGCGCCCTGACCGGCAAATCCCCCACCGACATCGGCGAGCACGGCACGCTGCGG
>JBBQQZ010000046.1:0-15743 GCA_038215325.1 Tepidisphaerales bacterium
GACGCGGTTGCCGGTGAATTTGGTGTAATCGCTCTTTTTTCTGAACAGATGCACGACAAATTTCTGCTGCGGCGGCGATTCAAAGTCCGCCAGCCGGCGGGCGTATTCCTCGTACATCACGTCCAGACGCTTGCCGTAGTCCGCAATCACCGGACGATCGAGATCGGAATGGATGCGGTAATACTTGGTATCGACGACGTTGGTCTGCGCCGCCGCCCCGGTCGCCAGCGCAAGCACGCCAACGGCAACGGCAATTGCCGATCTTCGATTGCCGGTTGCCGACTGAAATGCCGGCCAAGCTTGCCCCGTTTGGCAATCGGCACTCGACAATCGGCAATCATCCCGTTTGTATTCGTCCATCACAGCCTTATCATTGTCGGACTTTCGACCATGATTCGTTCATCGTTCATATTATGACTTCACCCGACGCTAGCATTTACGAACAAGAACGCCGCGCCAAGCTCCAAAAGCTTCGCGATCTCGGCATCGACCCCTTCGGCCAGCGTACCGAGGGCCTCCAGCCTTTGGCTACCATCAAGGGACAGTATAAACCCGAAATGGGCCACGACGCAGGCCCTGTGGTGAAGGGCGCCGGCAGGATCATGCTCAAGCGGGATATGGGGAAGCTGTCATTCCTCACCCTCCGGGATGAATCCGGCGATCTTCAGGTCGGCATCGACAAGCGTCGCGTCAGCGAGCGCGACTGGGAAGTGCGCAATAACCTCGACTTGGGTGATCTGATTGCCGTCGAAGGCACCTTGGGCGTCACGAACAAAGGCGAAACGACGATCTGGGCGAGCGGTCTTCAGCCCGCGGGAAAATCCTTGCTCACGCCCCCGAGCAAGCACGAGGGCCTTCAAGACGTCGAAGCCCGCTATCGCCAGCGTTACGTCGATCTGTGGGCCAACCCCGACGTCATGCGCGTGCTGAAATTGCGCATCCGCATCATCGATGAGATCAAGACCTATCTGAAGTCCAAGGGCTATACCGAAGTCGAAACCCCAATGCTCCAGCCCATCCACGGCGGGGCGGCGGCAAGGCCGTTTATCACGCACCACAATGCGCTGGATATGAAGCTCTACCTGCGCATCGCGCCCGAGCTTTACCTCAAGCGCCTGCTGGTCGGCGGCTTCAGCAAGGTCTACGAAGTCAACCGCAATTTCCGCAACGAAGGCATCAGCCCCCGCCACAACCCCGAATTCACCATGCTGGAGGCGTACGAAGCCTTCGGATCGTTCGAAACGATGGCGGATATGGTCGAGGAAATGGTGACGACGGTGGCGCTGAACGTCTTTGGGACGTTGAAGATCGAGCACAAGAACGAAGCCGGCGAAGTGACTAAGACGATCAACCTCGAGCGGCCGTGGCGTCGGGTGCCGATGCTGGATTTGGTAGAGGAGCGGACGGGGTGGAGATTCGATAAGCGTCCGTTGTCTGACGAGCAGATCTCGATGTTTCGACGTGGCGAGGGCGTCTCGCCCTCGTTGCTTCGCGGGCAGGATGCCCACGCCACGAAAGACCTGAAGCTCACTGGCTCGCCCGCCGAGCAGTTGATCGAAGTCTACGAAAAGCTGATCGAGCACACCTTGATCGATCCCTGCTTCGTCACGCACGTCCCCAGCGTCATCATCCCGCTGGCCAAGGAGAACAAGGACGACCCGTTCTTCGCCGACGTGTACGAACTGGCGATTAATGGCCAGGAGATCAGCCCCGGGTATACGGAATTGAACGACCCGGACACCCAGCGTAAGCACTTCGAGCACCAGGTCGGTGATCGCGAGGAGCAGCAGCACGTGGACGAGGATTTCCTCACCGCCCTCAAGTACGGCATGCCCCCGGCGGGCGGGATGGGGCTGGGGATCGACCGGCTGGTAATGATGCTGACCGGTGCCGAGAGCATTCGGGATGTGATTTTGTTCCCGTTGATGAGGCCGGAGGCGTGAGTGTTTCGCTTTCACTGGGACGACTGGAATCTCGACCACGCGACCCGGCACGGAGTTAGCACCATCGATGCTGAATTTCTGGTTCAAACAACGCCTCAGGAGCGATTCGAACAGGCCGCCGACGAGAAGTTTCGTGTCGTCGGGCGTACCGACGCAGGCGAGTTGATTCAAGTCGTGTTCGCGCTGAAGACGTTTGAGGATTTGGACTACGAAGCGTTGTCGATCGCGGATATCATTGAACTCGAAGTGTACCAGCAGCCGCTTGTGTACGTGATTCACTCAAGGCCGTTGACCGTCAGCGAGAAACGGCGATTTAACCGCAGGCGATGAAGCCTGATTGTGACATGGCCAAGAAGAAGAAAAGTTTTTTCGACATGACTCCCGCGGAACGGGATCGTGATGTGGCACGGTTCGACAAGCCATTGCCCGATAGCGCGTTCAAGCCGCTTTCGCCCAAGCAGCGCTCGTTGTTCGACCGGATGCGGGGCCCGAAGAGCGCTCCCCCTTCGGCGCAGTCGAGTGCGGCGGCCGTCAAAGCGACAGTTCGTGTTGACCTCGACGCCGGCCTGATCAAGCAACTCGACACCATCGCCAAAAGGAAGCATCTGACCCGGTCGGAACTGATCGAACAGGGACTGCGCGGCATGTTAGCATCGTTTGTCTAAATGCCACAGGAGTAGGGGCCGTTTGTTCGACCAGAATACCGTCAAGATCATGCAGTGGACCGGTGCCCTCAGCGCCGGAGCGGTGCTGCTGCTCAGCCTCTTCGGGCTGTTCCAATACCTCTTCGGGCCGGCCGCGATCCGTAAGCTGGTCAACACCTACATCTTCAAACGACGCATCGGCTGGGTGAGCGTTATCGCGATCATGCTCTGCACCGCCATGGTGCTTGTCGTCATCTCCGTGATGGGCGGCTGGCTCGATACGTTCAAGGAAAAATTCCGCGGCATGAGCGGCGACATCGTCGTCTACCGGCAAGGCCTCGCGGGGTTCGCCGGGTATGAGCAGATGCTGGATGTCATCAAGGCCGACGCGGACGTGGAAGAGGCGCTGCCGCTCATCCGCGCGATCGGGCTGATGAACATCCTCAACCAGAACGTCGAAGGCGTTCAGGTCACCGGGCTGGACATCGAAAAATTCAGCAAGTTCAACAGCTTCCGCCAATCGCTCTGGCGACAATACATCGAGCCAACCACCAACGGCCAGACCGCACCCGCGATGGCGTCGTTCGACCTGCTGCCCAATATCCCGTACGAGGCCTATCGCCCCGGCGACAAAAAAGCGCGCCAGCGTCCCGGAATGATCGTCGGCGGGCCGCTCTTGGGATTCCACAAGAACGATCAGGGCAAGGTCGTCGAGCCCGGCGGGTCGTTTTCGCTCTGGGCGCGGCTGGAAGTCGTGCCGATCAGCCCGGACTATCGCTCGTTCGAAGACGCCAAGCCGGTTCCCAACGTCTACTGGGTGGTCGATGCCTCGCTCACGCAGCTTTACCAGATCGACGAAGTGAGCGTTTACGTCCCGTTCGATGTGCTACAGGCCGACATGAAGATGACCGCCAGCGTCGTCGAGGAAGAAGGCAAGCCCGTCACGCTCCCCGCCCGCTGCTCCGAGATCCAGATCAAGATTAAGCCCGGCGCGGACCGTGCCGCCATCGTCGAGCGCCTGCGGCCCAGCTTGCTCGCCATCGATCAGGACTTCCAAGGCCACCGCCGGGGCGTGCTGCGCGTCGAGACGTGGGAGAAGCAGCGCGAAAAATTCCTCGGTGCCGTCGAAAAAGAAAAGCTGCTCGTCACAATCCTCTTCGGCGTGATCTCGATCGTGGCGGTGTTCCTGATCTTCTGCATCCTGTACATGATCGTCGTCGAGAAGACGCGAGATATCGGCATCCTCAAAAGCGTCGGCGCGACGTCGTCCGCCGTCGCGGGAATCTTTGTCGCGTACGGGCTGGCGATCGGCGTGGTGGGGGCGGGTTGCGGGTTGACCGTGGGGTGGGTTTTCCTGCGCTACATCAACGAACTGCACGAAGGCATCGCCCGGATGACGGGCTTTGTCATGTGGGACCCGAGCGTCTACGCCTTCGATAAAATCCCCAGCACGGTCGACCCGTTCACCGCCACGGTGATCGTCTATTTCGCGGTACATGCCGCCGTGCTTGGCGCAGTGATCCCGGCCGTTCGTGCGGCGCGTTTGAACCCGATTGATGCGTTGCGATTTGAATAAGGAGATTTCACCGCAGAGACGCAGAGATCACGGAGAGCGCCCGCCCAGTAGCAAGGGCGTCTCGCCCGTGGCAACGAATGAAACGAGAATAGATGCAGGACTCGTGACCCGCCCCAAGGCGCTCTCCGCGTCCTCTGCGTCTCTGCGGTGAATTTTTTGACGATAAGCAGAACCATGCCCGAACCGATCGTCCAATGTTCTGATCTTCGCCGCACCTTCCGTATGGGGGATACGGATATCCACGTGCTGCGCGGCGTGGATTTTGCGGTAGCGCCCGGCGAATTTGTCGCGATCGAAGGGCGCTCCGGATCGGGCAAGAGCACGCTCCTGCACATCCTCGGCGGGCTCGATGGTTGCGACGGCGGGCGGGTGCGTTTCGGGCCGGTCGATTACACCACGCTGACGTTCGCCGCCCGCAAGCGCCTCTGGCCGAAGGTGCTGCGATGGGTCCACACGGGCGTCACGCACTTGCCTGATCTGCTCGGCACGTCGGTGGGCAAATTCCTGCTGAACCTGGCCGCGCTCGCGTTCGCGTATCTTGCGATCCGCGGGCTGCGCGGACTGGAAGGCGACCCGTTCAAGCCCGTGCTCACGGGATGGTGGCCTGGCGGGCTGGTGATGGTGATCGTGTTTGTGTTGGTGCTGGGCCTGACATACCTGACCCTCTGGCTGCTCAGTTGGGGAATCGGATTTACGATCGCGTTACTCGGTAAGATCATCGAACACGTGTTCCATGTTGAGGTCGTCGGCAGCGCGCGTGAATCCAGCGGATTGCGCAACCAGCGATTCGGATTCGTCTTCCAGTTCTACCACCTGCTGCCCGAGTTAAACGTGCTGGAGAACACGCTGACCGCCCCGATGATCGGCCGCTGGTCGATCCCGTACCTCATGCAGCGCCGTGCGGTGCGCGCCCGCGCCCGCGAACTGCTCACCACCCTCGGCCTCGAACACCGCCTCCACCACCGCCCCGGCCAACTCTCCGGCGGCGAGCGCCAGCGCGTCGCCATCGCCCGGGCATTGATGAACGAGCCCCAGGTTCTCTTCGCCGACGAACCCACCGGCAACCTCGACTCCGAAACCGGCGGGCAAATCATGAAACTCCTCGAATCCCTCCACGCCAAAGGCCAAACCATCGTCATGGTCACCCACGACCGCACCCTCGCCAAACGCGCCGACCGCATCCTCGTCATGAAAGATGGGCAACTGGAGAGAATCTGACCGGTACAAAACGGAGGGGCGATGGGATCGCGCAGGAAAGCAGTCGGCGAACTCTTGCTTGAAAAATGGCGACGGGTCTTGCCAGGCGTGCCAGATTCAGAAATCGTCCTTCCACGTCATTATGCTCGCTTCACTTTTTGATTTCCGAACGCAGATGCGGTGCCGGACGGCCTGAATTGGTGGGCGATTGTCGAGTACGAACTCGAACAATTTATCTATCTATCTCTATGTCTCAGCGGAGCGAAGACCGATGTTTTTAGAGTCAGTCCGGCGCGTTGCAACGAACACGTTTCAGCTCGCTTCTCGGTGGTGGGCATCGCTCGGTGAGCCCGCGCGATTGTTGCTCAACCAACGGCTGTACGTGTGCCGGAATCAGTGGCGTGAACCGACAGACTTGGCTGAGTTCCGCGTTTGCTGCGCGCGCTGTGTAACTGGGATCAACCTTCCCAAACTCTCGCGTTCTGCGGGTGCGGCGAAAATTCGCGTGCACGCCATCTGGCGGCAACGGTTGAATGCGTGGCTCCGAGCAGACCCGTCAATCGATTGCCCGGCGTGAACGTATGTGTTGAGGTGGTGGGGTTAAGTGGACTCGAACCGACCCGGTCAGGTCTTGTCCAGACCGTCCTGCCGGATGGATCGGACGAGCACGCACCAACTATCGACCCGACTTGGCACGTGCTATGATTCTGGCATGCGGAAGATCATCATCGATCCTGACATCTGCAACGGCCAGCCGGTCATCGAAGGCACGCGCATCACCGCCAGCACCGTGCTGGAGTTTCTTTCCGCCGGCGACAGCATCGACGACGTGCTGGCGGGCTATCCATCGCTCACGCGCGACGACGTGCTCGCCTGCCTGGCCTATTCCGCGCGGTTGCTCAAGCATCATTTCGACGTGGGAGCGGTTGCGTGAAGGGTTTTCTGTTCGACGAAAACGTTCCGATCCCGCTGCGGTTCGTCCCGTCGTTGCCCGTGATTCTCGCCACGTCCCTTGGCCCCAGCCCTTCCGACCGTGAATTGTGGAACTATGCCACGCACAACACGCTGGTGATTGTCAGCAAGGACACGGATTTCGCCGACCGCGTGATGGACGCAACCCCGCCGCCGTGGATTGTCCACCTGCGTTTTGGCAATCTCCGCAGAGCCGCGTTCGAGACGCTACTCGCCAGCGCTTGGCCTCGTGTTGAGTCGCTGCTGCCGTTGCATAAACTCATCCGCGTCTTCGCCGATCGAATCGAATCGGTTCGGGACTAATTGACGTGGGACGAGGCAGAGGCGCCGGTTCTCGTTGGCCTCTCCCAATGTCGCAGGGGTACAGCGCGGTCCGTTGACGAGCGAGTTTGAATCCGCCTTTCGCGGCGATGCGGTTCTCATATCAGTTTTGCAGCCCTGATATGATAACGCGTGATCGGGTTCCGATGCGGGGCCTTTTGCGGGAGGTGCATGGATGCGTGTCGGGGGACTTCGCCCTGCGATTCACGATGTTTTCCGCCGACGTTTTCGCGTTTGGGTTGTATGAAAGGGTGTGCCGCGATGGCGCAAGCGACGCTCGCCCGGCGGTCGGGTGGCGGGGTCGCTTGTGCCTTCGCGAGCGGCTCTTTGACAATCGAAAAACGGGGTTCTCCATCGCGGGTGGATGGGCGTGAATTCCTGCCGGTTTGGTGGGGAGAATGTAGCAAATGTAGCACGCTCAAAAGTGCGCTGACGTCGCGTTCTGGGTGACGATTCTCGTAACGCGTGGCCGGCGGTGAAGTTGCGGGCAAGGCGCGGGTTCGCGGCGGATGTGACAGGGATGTAGCGTGCTACATTGCGATTGCGATCGAAGGCGTTGCTCGCGGCGGCGAGGGAAGGCGGGTACACTCCGGTGCATGTTGGCACGAATCTACTCTTTCGTGCTCGTGGGCATCGATCCGGTGTTGTGCGAGATCGAGTGCGATGTCACGAAGCAGGGGATGAGCAAAACGACGATCGTCGGCCTGGCGCAGACGGCGGTGAAGGAATCGATCGAACGCGTGAAGCGGGCGATCATCAACTCCGGCTTCATGTTCGCCGCGCACGGAATCCTCATCAATCTCGCGCCCGCGGACATCAAGAAGGAAGGCCCGGCGCTGGACCTGCCGATCGCGATCGGCCTGCTGCGCGGCACGGGCGGGCTGACGACCGACCGGCACAAGCACTACCTGATCGCCGGCGAACTTGCGCTGGACGGGCGCGTGCGGAAGATCAAAGGTGCCCTCTCGATGGCGATGCTGGCGCGCGAGAAGGGATACCGCGGCGTGATCGTTCCGCAGGAAAACGCACGGGAGGCGGCGGTTGTTGAGAACATCGAAGTCATCCCTGTTTCGACGCTCACGCAGTGTGTCGCGTTTTTGAACGAGCTGCTCGAGATCGAACCGTATGAACTGGATGGCCAGCCGTTCGCGCAGTCGCAGGTGTCGCAGGCGTTGGATTTTGCGGATGTTCGTGGACAGGAAGCGGTGAAGCGTGCCCTGACGATCGCCGCTGCCGCGGCGCACAACGTCCTGATGATTGGTCCGCCGGGGACTGGCAAGACGATGCTCGCGATGCGGTTGGCGGGCATTCTCCCGCCATTGACGCGGATCGAGTCGCTGGAGACGACGCGGATTTATTCGGCGCTCGGGTTGCTGCCCGATGAGATCGCGCTGATGGACCAGCGTCCCGTCCGTACGCCGCATCACAGCGCCACCGCGCAGGCCCTCATCGGCGGGGGAACGATTCCCAAGCCGGGAGAGGTGTCGCTGGCGCATAACGGGATTCTGTTCCTGGACGAGTTGCCGGAGTTTCAGCGGTATGTGCTTGAGATGCTCAGACAGCCCTTGGAAGGAGGTGAGGTAACGGTCGCCCGCGTGCATGCGTCGGTCAAATTCCCCGCCAACTTCATGCTCGTCACCGCGATGAACCCCACGCAATCCGGCCACGCGTCGAACGACCCGCGGGCGCAGCAGAAATACCTGTCAAAACTGTCGGGTCCGCTATTGGATCGCATCGACATCCACGTGGAAGTACCGGCAGTGCCGTATCGCGAGTTAACCGGAAAACACAAGGGCACCGACAGCACGACGATGCGATCGCGCGTGGAAAGCGCGAGAAAGATCCAGCAGAAACGGTTTAACAGCAGCACCACTAACTCCCGGATGAGCAGCAAGGAGTTGCAGAAGCATTGCGAGATGTCGGAGGGTTGCCTGATGTTGATGAAGCAGGCCATGGATGAACTTGGCTTGAGCGCCCGGGCGTACGACAAGGTAAGGCGCGTGGCGCGAACGATCGCGGATTTGGAGAACGCGGATGCGATCGCGGAGCACCACATCGCCGAGGCAATCCAGTATCGGTTGCTGGATCGGCGGTTTTGATACGTCAGCGATTGTGTATACTTGGGAACATGAGCGTCATTCATGCAAATTTCGATGGCTCGAAGTTGGAAACCCCAGCCGCCCTGTTACAGGCTGATCCGCAGCAGGTGAAAATTGTGTTCGTGCCTCGCGGCCAGACGAAGGGCACACACCGGCTGGTGGATGTGATGGGTCGATTGCCGAACCCCCGGTCTGATGAAGAGCTTGATGCGGAGCTTCGCCGCGAGCGCGAGGCTTGGTAATGCTGACCTATGTCGACTCGGGCGTGCTCATGCGTATTGTCGAGGGCGATGCCTCACGTCACGCGTTTCTTCGTCAGCGGGCTGATGAAGTTGGAGCAAAGGTAACGTCGGTCATTGCTCGTACCGAGTGTCTTGTCATCGCCATCCGGCAAAGCGATGCGGACATTGTTGACGCCTATGAGGCGGCGTTCGCCTCACGCGATTTGGATGTTATTGATGTCGACGGAATCATCGCTGACGAGGCGGCAATCATTCGCGCGACTTTCAACCTAAAAGTGCCAGACGCCATTCACGTCGCAACCGCGGTTATCCAAGCCTCCAATCTCGTTCTAACAACCGATTCGGACCTAACGCGATGCGATGGCTACCGTGGCCTTAAGGTCGAAGTTATCCCCCGAGTATCTATTCGATGACAATGTCCGATCTATCCACCAGCCTCGCCGGCCTCAAGCTCGCCAATCCCACGCTCACCTGCTCCGGCACGTGCGGGTATGCGACCGAGTACGCGGATTTCATGGATCTGTCGAAGCTGGGGGCGTTTGTTACCAAGTCGATCACGTTGCACGAACGTCCCGGCAATGAGCCGACGCGGATCGTGGAGACGCGAGCGGGGATGCTCAACGCGATCGGGCTGGCGAATGTTGGGCTCAAGCGGTTTTTGGATGAGAAGATGCCGGTCATTCGCAAGATGGAGTGTCCGGTGATTGTGAACGTGGCCGGGCATAGCTTCGACGACTACATCGAAACCTGTGCCGCCATGAACGACCTCGACGGTATCGTCGGCGTGGAGCTGAACGTGTCGTGCCCGAACGTGAAGGACGGGCTGACGTTCGGCACCGATCCCGTGCGGCTAAAAGACCTGACGCGACAGGTGAAGGATGTTTTGCCGACCAAGCCGCTGATCGTGAAGCTGTCGCCGAACGTGGAGGATATCGTGACGACCGCGCGCGGCGCGATCGAGGGCGGGGCGGACGTATTGTCGCTGGTGAATACGTTCACGGCGATGGCGATCGATATCTGGAAGCAGAAGCCGCGACTGGCGAACGTGACCGGCGGGCTATCCGGGCCGGCGATCAAGCCGATCGCGATTCACCTGGTCAGCCGGGTGTATCGCGGGATCGCCAAATCGACCGGCACGCCGATCGTCGGGATGGGCGGCGTGCAGTTCTGGCAGGACGCGGTCGAATTCATCCTCGCCGGTGCGACGGCGGTCAGCATCGGGACGGCGCTGTTTGTCGATCCGGCGACGCCTAACAAGATATGCGATGGGCTCGATGAGTATCTTAAAAAAATCGGCGTCGAGAAGCTGAGCGACCTAGTCGGCAAGCTCCAGTTGCCCGGCGACGCGCCGCCGCCGAAGACGGCGTATGTGTGATGTGGGTCACGGGTGTAAACCCGTGCGTTTTGCTTACGATTGACGCATGAGGACGCACGCGTTGACACCCGTGGCCCGAATTTGTTCGTCCTGCTTGATCCATCTCCTGTCCGCAGGCGTAAGATATTTGCGTGAGCGCTGCCACCCCTGACATTCTCCGCCCGGTCCATGTTGACGCCGAGCCGTTTGGCCAGGCGGGGGTACGGCAGTACTTCGGGCGGATCGTGACGTGGGTGTGCGTCACCGGCATGATCTGTGCGGGCGGAATGTGGTATCGCAGCACGTTCTGGCTCGACAGCCTCGAATGGCGCGGGGGAAGCGAGGAACTGCGGATCAGTTCAATTGGCGGGCGGCTGAAGGTGACGGGCTCGACATTTGAACGCAAGGTGAACAACAATTCCGGCTGGCTGTATCGTGGTCGGACGTTCCAGATGATGCGCGACGTATGGCAGGAGTCAGTTTACAAGACGATCGGCATCGAGTTCGGGCGCGAACCGGGAAACACTTCGGCGATCGGTGGGTTCTGGCTGCGGATTAAGTGGTATTTGGTCGCGGGGGTGTGCGCGGTCATTCCGCTGGTGCAGTTGCTGTTATGGTTGAAGCGTTCGAAGGAAGAGGCCGTATGACGGGTTCGACATTTCGACTTTTTGATGTGCTGACGTTGATCGCGATCGCGCTGCTTCTGCTGGGCGCGACGATCGCGGCGCGGCAACTGGCGCAATCGAAGCAGGACATCACGCACTGCGCGGATAATTTGCGAAAGCTTTATGCGGCGCACGGCGCATATGTGGCCGCGCACGGCGAACCGCCGCGGACGCGGTACGAGCCGGACAAGCCGATCACGGCGTTCACGGGTTCGGCTTCGACGAATCCCTTTGCCGCTGATGGCCCGCAGGCGAACGACGTGACGGCGGCGATCTTTATGCTGGCGCGGGAGTCGGGGATTTCCGCTGACGTCTTCAACTGCCCGGCCGCGCTTCGGAACGGGCTGGCGGAGCAGGATACGTTCGACGCCACGACCGTGCGGCAGCGATCGAACTTCCGGGCGCGCGTGAACTACAACTATTCGTTTCAGAACATGTACCTGCCCGCAGATTCCGCCGGTCCCAGCGACGTGATGGCGGCGGACACCAACCCCGGCGGGCAGGGCATTCTCACCGCAAGCACGCAGGAAACGCTTCAGCAGGTGCGGCTGAGCAACAGCCCCAACCATCAGCGCGACGGCCAGAACGTGCTGTTTCGCAACGGCGAGGTGCGGTTCGAACCGTCGGCGTTCTTTGGCAAGCCCGTCGACAACATCTACGCCCCCGGCGGCGTCCAACTCGTCCCCGAATGGTCCGCCGGGCCGGATGTAACGCCCAAGGCGGTATCGCTGCGCCGCTGGGCGTTCTCGATCGCGATGGTGGCGACGACGTTGCTGCTGATCTTCATCGTCTTCCGCGGACGACGGAAATCGGCGGGGCTGCGGGTGTAAACCCGTGCGTCTTCCTTTCAACTGACAAATGAAGAACGCACGAGTTTGCACCCGTGCTCTGCGCTTCTCACGCGTCCTCACGCGAACTCTCCGTGCGAAAACCAGCGGCCGCTCTCGATGACGCGGAAGACCCAGAGCCGTCTGGCGTTGTCGAGTTCGATATCAAAATAATCGCGCGTCTTGTTCCGGCCCGCCCACCACTCCCCGGCGATCCGCTCCGGCCCGCGCGCGTGGTTCACACGATGATGCCGCCCCTCCATCGTCACCCCGATCGGCCGGCCGTCGCGGTCGTGGGAGGGGGAGACGATGACGAAAATCTCGTTCGGATCGGTCAACGAAATCGGCCGTGCTTTCGGAAGAAATTCACCACGGAGATACGGAGGCACGGAGGAAGAATTCATCCACGAATCTTCACGAATCTTCACGAATGACTTGAATTGGATTCGTGTCAATTCGTGAAGATTCGTGGATCCTCTTTTCTTCTCCGTGCCTCCGTGTCTCCGACGTGAAAAGGATGTCGGCGAACTGATGCTCCACGCCCGTTCCGGCAAATGCGATTCGATCGGGTGGGCCTGGGTGACGCAGTCCTTGAGGCGCAGTTGCAGGCGTTCGAGCAGGTCGGCGGTGGAGGCTTCGAGGGTGAGGTCGTCGCAGTCGAGGAGGGTGATCTGGTCTTCGCGGATGCGGAAGGATTGGATGACGCGGAAGCGAACGCCGGTGAAGCGGTCGCCGAAGAGGTCGCGGGCACGAGATTTGCGCGGCCGGGAGGGCGAGGCTCTCGCCGAGCCTTGGTCCGTGGCGAGTTGTTCGAGCGTGATGCGGACGAGGCGGAGCAGGCGTTTCGGATCGCGGGATGGGCGTGAGAGTTCGATCGTCTGCGTGATGGCCGGCCGGTTTTGCAGGAGCAGGTCGAACTCGATCACTCGCGCCCCGTGGCCGATGCGAATGAGACGCTGGACGATCTGGTCAAGGTGCTCGCGGATGACGCCCCAGAGCGATTCGAGCGAATCGACGCCGAAGTCGAACTCAACGCCCGACGCGATCGATTCGATCGGGCGGATGGGCGTGAGCGGTTCGGGCTCGATGCCGAGGGCTTGGTTGAGTCGTTTGAGCAGCAGCGGTCCGAAGCGCGCGGGGAGTTGATCGCGCGGGAGTTTGCGCAGCAGGCGAATCGACGTAATCCCCAAATGCGTCAATGCGGCGGCGGTGGCGTCGTCGATGCGGAGGGTGAAAGGGGGGAGCGGATCGAGATATGGCTCGACATCGAGTAGCCGCAACGCTACGCGTTGCGCGTCTTCGCTTTTTGACGCGAGGGAAGACGCGCAACGCGTAGCGTTGCGGCTAATAGCGGGGGGCAAAACCTTTCCGTTCCATCGGTCGTCGAAGGTTAATGCGTAGGCAGCGCCGACGGTGGGGGCAGCGACGATATTGGCGCGGACGCCGAAGCGTTTCATCGCGAGAGCGAGTTGGTCGAGGATGTTCTGGTAGCCGCCGAAGACGTACTGCGAGCCGGTGAGATCGAGAAAGATTGCTGCGTGCTGCGTGCTGCGTGCTGCGTGACTGTCTGGCTTTACCCGCAACTGTTGTCGTGGATGAGCACTGACGCCTTCGAAGATGAGTCGTTCACCTTGAGAGAAGGGTTGGACTCGTGCGCCGCTCTTTCCATTCATTCGACAATCGTCTTTCGACACTCGGCATTCCCCGATCGCTACGATCGGCGTAAACCTCAGCATCCAGCGGGCGAGCGCTTCCAGCGCGACTTGATCGCGATCTGGTTCGTGTTCGATCAGCTCAATCGACGCGCACATCGCCCGCGCCTGCGCCACCATCATCCCCGGCCGAATCCCGTGGCGGGCGGCTTCGTCGGAGACGTGGACGACGACCTGGCGGTTGGCGGTGGTGCGGATGAGAAGAAATGTCGAGTGTCGAGTGTCGAGTGTCGAATGGCCGACTCGACATTCGCCATTCGTCATTCGACATTTCTCACTACCCTGCGATTTTGATCGTTTCCTTCCGGCCCGATC
Source organism: Tepidisphaerales bacterium (assembly GCA_038215325.1). Taxonomy (GTDB): domain Bacteria; phylum Planctomycetota; class Phycisphaerae; order Tepidisphaerales; family Tepidisphaeraceae; genus BPJO01. The sequence goes on from JBBQQZ010000046.1 coordinate 13,868, forward strand.
CACCGGCCAATGGATCAACCGCACGCAGCAGATGTGTTTCACGATCGTGCTCCAGATAGATGACGGACCCGACGCGTCCTCCATGACCGTGAAGCAATTGCATCTTCCATCGCTGCAATGAACGTTCGCCTGCCGCCGGTTCGATGAGCCATCGGGTGGCGGCGGCGTAGATTTGGGCGTTTGAGTTGTTTGGGCGGAACAGCAGCCCGATGCCGCCGCCGGTTTCGATGGCGAGTTGAAGTTTCCGCGCCTCGACGCGCGACAACCGATCCACCGGGCACACCGTCGCACTCACGGCGGTGCAGCGGAGGCACTCGGTGAGGGCCCAGAGCAGGTCCGCGTACGTGCGCGGCCGGATAATGTAGAGGCGCGCCAGGTCGATTCCCATCGCCGCCAGCGCGGGGGGATAGAGCGTGTGGTCGGGGTCGAACCAGATGATCGGATTGTCGATGGTCGATTGTCGATTGCCGAAGCCAGAGGTCTTCTGTTCGGCGATCGGCAATCGGCAATCGGCAATTCCCAGGCTCGCCGCGATGAACCTTGGCTGGGGGTGCTGCGGCGAATGGAGCAGTTCGTGGATCGCGCCGCGGCGCAGTCCGTCGGGGGGCAGGACTGCATCCAGCGCGTCCAGACCGGTGGTCACCCGCGCCACGTGCGCCGCCGTCGCTTCCTGTTCGCGGAGGCGGATGAGTTTGCCAGCATGTGCGGAGATCAGTTGCATGGTTCGTAGTTTGTTAGGTTACGACGAACCGGGGCTTCGGATCAACCCTGTTGTTTGCGGATTGGTTTGTTGAAAGACAAACAAGCCTTGGCGTTCAATGGCCGGCCTGCTTCAGCCCGAGCTTATGCGATCCCGAGTTTTTGCAGATTGCGATAGCTGATCGCGACGTTTTCCAGCGGGTCTTGGCCGTAGCAGTCGTCCTGCTCGACCGCGCCCCATTCCACACCCACGGCGGCGGCGGCGTCGGTGATGGCGATGAAATCGAGCGTGCCTTCGCCCACCGGCGCAAACTTAAGTTCAGCGCCCGCAACCAGATCCTTGAGGTGGATCAGCTTCACACGCGACCCGTGCTGCTGGATATACGCCGCCGGATCGACCCCGCCGCGCTTCACCCAGAAGACGTCGAGTTCGGATTTCAACAGCTTCGCGTCGGAGTGCTCCCAGAGGATGTCCAGGCCATACTTGCCGTCGAACTTCTCAAACTCGAAGTCGTGATTGTGATACGCGAGCGTCAGGCCCTCGGCGGCGAGCTTGGCGCCGATCGTGTTACACATGCCGGCGAGCTTGCGCCAGATTTCAGCACTGCCACGACGGGATTCGTCGAGCCACGGAATGACGACGTTTTTGTTGCCCAGCGTATGGTGATCGCGAATGACGCTCGCCAGATCGGCCTCCAGTTGCTCGATTCCCACGTGCGCGCCCGAGACTTTCATTCCCGCGTCGTCGAACGCCTTCTTCACATCCGCCGCCGACTTCAGGTTGCCGTAGCCGGCGAGTTCGGCGGCGCCGTAGCCGATCTTGTTCAGCGATTTCAGCACGCCGGGAAGGTCTTTGGCGGTCAGGTCGCGGAGGGTGTAAAGCTGGACGGAGATCGGGAGCTTGGCCATGAAATTCCTTGGGTTAGTAGATTCCGCCAGTTTCATCGAAATACCGATGGGCATCAAGCGATACCCATGCGACACCGCACCTCAGGCAACCGGTCGCACCAGCGCGGTTGTATCGGTTAAAACCCGACGATAACCAATGTAGCATGCTACATCGGGCGCACACCCGATCCATCCGCCTAACCCACGGCCGGCCATGCACTTAGCGTCAACGCATCGCAACCCCGATTTGCGCGCGTGCTACATTTGCTACATTCCCCACCATTCCGGC
>JBBQQZ010000047.1:0-15460 GCA_038215325.1 Tepidisphaerales bacterium
TTCCCATTCTTCTTCGTCCCGCACACCTTCACCTCAATCCCCAGCGCATCCGCCATCGCGGCTTTGACGAGCAGGGCTTTGTCGGCCTCATCGGATGAGTTGGCGTAGACGCATTGGATGTGGTTGGCTTTGTGCTGGGCCATCATCTGGTCGCGGGAGACGCCGTAGGTGACGGCGTGCATGATCGGCCATTGGGGGGTGGTGGCGTCCCAGCGGCGTTGGGTTTCGGCTTGGGGCAGTTCGATCACGCCGGCGCGGCCGATGTCGAGTTTCAGTTTGCCGTCTTCCATGTAGAAACGGCTCCAGACGATTTCGCCAGGCTTGCTGATGCCCTTCAGCGTCCCGCCGCCGAGGCGGAAGTACATGTAGGGTTGTCGCTCGGACGACGCGCCAGCCCAGCCGCCGATGAAGTGCGCGGGGGGAGCGCTGCCGCTGATCAGGAATACCCACACATATTCGTCGGTCGTGCCGGAATGATCCGGATCGCCCCAGCGCAGGTCGTGCAGCGTGTTTTCGACCGGCTGGCCCATCGCCTTGTGGACGCGGTAGGTGATCAGCCCGTCGAGGCCGGCGCATTCGTCGACTTCGTTGAAATGCGGAATCGGTTCACCAGCGTACAGGATGCGCGATCCGTCGCGGCTATACACCGGCGGACGGTCGGCGTTGTTCAGCGTGCCTTCGACCAGGTCGCTGGCGGGCAGCAGGTCTTTCAGGCCCTGCTGGTACTGGATGCCGATCGTATGACACCCAAAATCATCCGCGATCCGAACCGCAGCGATGTACGTCTTGCATTGCAGCAGGATCTGGTTGTCGGTGAGATGTTCCTGTTCATTCGGGCCGGTGTGGAACTTCATCCCGCGCTCTTCCATCCACTGGCGAACGCCCCAGGCTTCGTTGTCGGAAACCTGCGTCGATTCGTAGTACAGCGCCGACTGGCTGAGGCGCTCTTTGTAGACGCCGGTGGGGTTCAGCAGTTCGTCGGGGATGATGGCATTGAACATGCCCATACAGCCTTCATCAAACACGCCGAGGATCGCTTTCTCGTGCTGCAATTGCTTCGCCAGCGCGAGCGCGAGTTTCGTTTCCTTCCCGCCGACTTTCACGTGTTTGAAGCGGGTGGTGTGGGTGATCTTGTGCTTGGCATGGCCGTCTTTCAGCCACTTCTTGAGATAGCTTTTGAAGAAGTCGTCGGTGAAATCGTCGGACCAGATCGTCGAATACTTCACGCCCGCCTTGGTGAGCGATCCGTTGAGATTCAGCATCCCGACCAGGCCCGGCCAGGTGCCCGACCAGTTGGCGACGGTGAGGATCGGGCCTTTGTGGCTGATCAAACCAGGCAGCAGGTGATGGCTGTACTGCCACACGCACTCGGCGACGATGAGCGGGGCGTTCGGGTCGATATTCTTGAAGACCTCCAGGCCTTCCTTTTGCGACTGGATGAACCCGTGCTTCTGGTCTTCCTTGTAAGCATGCGCGCGGACGACTTCGTACCCCAGATCGCCGATCGCGGTGGCGAGCGTGTCTTCCATCTTCTTCTGTTCCGGCCAGCACTTCTGGTTGGCGGAGAGTCGAAGATCGCCATTGGCGATCAGTTGGACTTGCTTCTTTTTTAGTTTGGTGGCCTTGGTCGACGCGGGCAGTTTGTAAGCGGGCATAGTGTTGGAACCTCCTAAGTCCCTGAAAAATGATCCACGAATCTTCACGAATGGGCACGAATGAAAACGGGAATGGATTCGTGTAGATTCATGAGGATTCGTGGACTGAAGAGTGTAACGGAGATCGACCAATGCTCAAATCACGACTGCTGCACCCCCAGATCACCGCCGCCTTGGCGCGGGCGGGGCATAGCTCGAAGGTGCTGATTTCCGACGGCAATTTTCCGCACTGGACGCGGAAAGGGCCGAACGCTGAAGTTGCCTATCTTAACCTCGCGCCGGGCCTGCCGACTGTCACTGACGTGCTCGACGTCCTCCTCACCGCCATCCCCGTCGAGGCGGCGGAGGTCATGGACTACGCCCGCACCGGGCCCTACGGATTGTCCGAAGACCCGGCGATCTGGAACGAGTTCCGCACCTCCTTCAAAAGCGCCAACCTTGATCTGTCGCTGACCACGGTCGAACGCTTCCAGTTCTACGACCTCGCCCAATCCCCCGACGTCTGCCTGACCATCGCCACCGGCGAACAGCGGATCTACGCAAACCTGCTGCTGACCATCGGCGTGGTGAAGTAACCGTCTATCGAATAAACACTTCCGGCAACATTCGTTTTTCATCTCGAATGCGCTTCCAAACCTGATCTCACCGAAGCGGCAGACACGCAACCTTGCGGCTACTTGCCGACTGCCGCGGTTGTCGAGGGTTGACTGGAAATGGTGTAAAAAATCCCGCCATCTCGCGCGATCAAGGGTGCCGGACGCCCGCGCGAGTCATGGCGTTGAGGCTGACCTGGAACGTCAGTTGCTCGAGTTGTAGCGCCAGATCGACCGCCTGCACCGCGATCGTCGTAGGCACCGCCAGCGAGGTGGGGGAAAAGTTGAGGATGCCGCGGATGCCGGACTTCACCAGGACGTCTGCGACCGCCTGCGCGGTATCGACGGGGACGGTGAGCATCGCCAAGCGAACTTCTTGGGCCTTGATCGTGGCTTCGAGGTGCTCCATTCCCCGCACGTCATGCCCGCCGATCGATTGGCCGACCTTGTTGGGGTCGTTATCGAACGCCGCGACCAGGTGCATCCCCTTTGCCGCGAACCCGCCGTAGCTCAGCAGCGCCCGGCCGAGGTTGCCCACGCCCACGAGCACCACGTTCCACGCCTTGTCGGTCCCCAGGATCCGTTTGATCCGGCTGACCAGTTCCGTAATGTTGTACCCGACGCCCGGATGCCCGAACGTGCCGAAGTACGCCAGGTCCTTACGAACCTGCGCGTCGGTCAGCCCGAGACTTTCTCCAAGCTGCTTGGAACTGACCGTCTCGCGATCCTGTTTCAGGAACAGCTCCAACTGGCGCAAGTAAAGACTCAGGCGTCGGACGGTGGGGTCGGGGATGAGTTCCGGGCGAATGAAGTCCATAGGCGGCTACTTACTGAAAACAGAGTGTATCGCCAATTGTCGTAAACGTTGCGGCTGTCTTGATTTCTTGACAGTCTTTGTTGCATGGGTTAGCGTCCAAAGCGCTTGTAACCCGGTGGAGATTCAACAGTGATGAAGCGCCTGCGGAATGTAGTATTAGCGGTGGCGGCGACGGGGGTGTTGGTCGCCTTGACTTCCCCGGCCAGGGCGGATCTGCCTCCGGAGACGCGCACTTCACAGAATGCTGAAGCGCAGCGCAGTTCGATCGACGCCTACGTTAAAAGTCTGGTCGAGAAGATCCGCGGTACCGACGCCAGGTCTGCGGCGTCGGCGCGCGAGGAACTCTCCAAGCAGGCCGAAAGCAATCCGAACGGCGGCGTGCAGGTGTCGGCGTCTTTCCAGTTGGTCTATAGCAGCGCGGTGACCGGCGCGATCGCGCCGATGCTGAAGAGCGAGCAGGTCGGCGAACGTCTGACCGCTGCCGTCATCGTCTATCGACTCGCCAACGGATCCAAGCTCCTCAGCTTACAGCAACCGATCCAGACCCTCCTCGCCGACGACGCGCCCGCCGTGGCGCTTTGGGGCGTCAAGAGCGCCGGTGCGCTGCTCCCCAGCGTGCTGAGCGGCGGGTTCGCATCGAGCACCGAAAAGCTGACCACCGGCATCGTCGAAGCCGTCAAAAAGCACCCCAACGTCGGGCCCATTATTCAGGACGCGTACAAGGCGCTGAGCGTTCAGAACGCCAACCTCCCGCCGGCGGGACTCGAGAAGGCGACGGCGGCGATGAACGCGTTGGTCGCGATTCGTGTCCAGCAGTACATCAACCGCCTGCCCGCTGACCTGCATGCCGATCGTGATCCGTCGAACTACATCTGGTCAGCGGTTAACCCGAAGGCCAAGTCTCCCCCGGTGCCGGGCACCGTCGTCGCTTCGGTGCAGAACCTGCTGGACCTGCTGGGTGTTTCGGCCCAGCGCTTCGCCGACGCCGGCGGAGCCGACCGAGAGAAGCTCCAGAAGGTCGCCGAAACCGCCGCCGGGTCGCTCATCATCGTCTTTACGAACATGGACCAGCCCAACCTTATCGCGGCGTTCAAGCCGTTCCAACGTCTGGGCCAGATGAACGCCCGTGGGATTGCCACCGAACTTGCCAACGCGGTCGCGCTGGTGAAGAAAGTGCCCTCGCTCGCCACAATCAAAGACCCACCCGTCGTCCAGCCCATCGTGCAGGCGGCGGCGGGGAACTAAGTCCGATCGCCTTGTGAGCGGTCAGGAGGACCAGATCACATGCGATATGTCCAACTCATCATCCTTTGCGCCGCTGGCGTTCTCGCGTTTTCGTGCGATCGCAAGCCCGAACGCCCTGCCGGCGAGTTTCGGTTCATCAACCGCGGCGACATCATCACGCTCGATCTCAACGCGATGTCCTACCTCCAGGACTTCCGCATCGCCTTCGCCACCCGCGAGGGCCTCTACACCTACAATCCCGAAACCTTCAAGCCCGAACCCGCGATCGCGACCGGCGAAACGGTCGTCGAGAGCAAGGTCTGGACGTTCGATCTCCGTCCTGACGCCAAGTGGGACAACGGCGATCCGGTGACTGCGGACGATTTTGTGTTTAGTTGGCGTCTGCTGCTCGAATCGCCCGGCGAATACAGTTACCTGCTGCACTACATCGACGGCGCTCAGGCGTATCAAAAAGCGTACGCGGATGGGAGAGCGATGTCGTTCGACCGAGTCGGCGTCAAGGCGCTGGGTCCGAACAAGCTTCAGGTAACGCTGGTCAATCCCGTTCCGTTTTTTCGGGATTTGATGGCGTTCGCGACGTTCTATCCGCGTCATGCGGGGAGCATGGAGCCGTTCAAGGAGACGGACGCCAAAGGCCGCGTCAGTTACAAGCCCGAATACACGCGCCCGCCGCACGTGGTGACGAACGGGCCTTACAAGCTTGTGAAGTGGGAGCCCGGCAAACTGCTGCGGATGGAACAGAACACGCACTATTGGGACAGAGACAAGCTGAAGCTGAAGGCGATCGAGAACGTGGTCGCCAATGACGCGCAGAGTTCGTTCATCCAGTACGAGCAAGGCGAGATCGACTGGCTGGCGGACGTGTCGCAGGACATCGCCTACCCGCTCAAGCAGCAGAACCGTACTGACCTCCGCACCGCGATGGCGTTCGGGACCGCGATGCTGACCGTGAACTGCGCCGAGTCCATCCCCGAAGTAGCGGGGCAGAAAAGTCCGCTGTCAGACCTTCGCGTGCGGCAGGCGATCTCACTGGCGGTGGATCGGGAGACATTGGTCAAATCCGTAACCCGCATGGGCGAGAAACCGGCGATGAATTACATGCCGCCGGGCTTTTTTGACGGGTACGTCGCCAAACCGGTGAGCGCCGGCACGGTCGATGAGGCGAAAAAACTGCTCGCCGACGCCGGTTTTCCGGAGGGGAAGGGCTTTCCGACGATCTCCATCATCTACAACAGCGACAACACCATCCGCCGCGACCTCGCCGCCAGCATTTCGAACCAGCTTCGCACGAAGCTCGGCATCACCGTCGAAGGCCGCGGGATCGAGCTGAAGGCGTACCGAAACGAAATCACCGGCAAGCGGTACTCGCTCGGGCTGGTTGCGTGGTTCGGCGACTACATGGACCCGTCGACCTTCACCGACAAGTACCTTTCCACCAGCGAGAACAACGACAGCAACTGGGGCCCGGCCGCGTACGATGCGCTGGTCGCCAAGGCCCGCACCGAAGCCGACCCGCAAAAACGCTACAACCTGCTCGCCGCAGCCGAGACGTTGATCAACCAGGATCTGCCGATCATCCCGCTGTACCACTACGTCAACATCTCGCTCTACCGCGACAACGTGAAAGGCCTGTTCACCAACGCCAAGAACCTGACCGTGTTCAAAACAATTTCGATTGAATAGTAGTTGCCAGTTGTTAGTTGCCAGTTGCCAGAAAGCGCACGCTTTGCTGGCAACTATCAACTGGCAACTTCCTCCCCTATGTGGAAAGTCATCGCCTTTCGCGTCATTCAGTTCCCGCTCATCCTGGCGGTGGTGTATGGGGTCACGTTCATGCTCGTCTGGGTCGCGCCCGGCGATCCTTACACCTCCGAGCGCAACATCGCGCCCGAGGTGTTGCAGCAGATGAAGGAGCGCGACCACGCCGACAAGTGGTACACGTTCCTCGTTCACTACCCGTACAAGCTCATCACCCGCGGCGACTTCGGCACGAGCATGAGAAACCGCGAGTTCACGATCAACGAGCTGATCTGGCAGGGGCTGCCGATCTCGATGACGATCGGATTGCTCGCGCTGGTGATCGCGGTGATCGTCGGCATGACGATCGGCACGCTGTCGGCCATTCGTCGGAACGGACTTGTCGACTACGCGGGGATGTCGGTCACGCTGATTGGGATTTCATTGCCTTCGTTCGTGACGGCGTCCGTGCTGGTACTGATCTTCGGCGCCTGGCTTCGCGTGCTGAGGCCGGGGCAGTTCAATGGCGTGTTGGAGGTGCTCTTGCCGTCGCTGGCGCTGTCGCTCATGCCGATGGCGTATATCGTTCGTTTGCAGCGCGTGAGCATGTTGGACGTGCTGGGCGCGGATTATGTTCGCACCGCCCGCGCGAAGGGGTTATCCAAGCCCCGCGTGGTGATCAAGCACTGTCTGCGAAACGCGTTCCTCCCCGTCTTCACCTACCTCGGCCCGGCGGCGGCGGTGGCGCTGACGGGGTCGTTTGTGGTGGAACGGGTGTTTGGGCTGGAAAATGGGCTCGGCAAGCTGTTCGTCGATTCGGTCACCAGCCGCGATCGCACGCTGATCATGGGGCTGACGATGCTCTATTCGTTCATCCTGCTGGGGCTGAACCTGCTGGTGGATATCGGGTACGTCTTCATCGATCCGAGGATCGACATGGGGGCGAAAAAGGCATGACCGCGCTGACGACCTCCATCGAGATCGACCCCGCTCCACCCGCCGCCGAGCCGGGGCTGGTGAAGCGGGCGCTCCGCACGCCGCGCGTGGTCGTCGGCGGGGCGATCCTGCTGCTGATCGCGTTCCTGTGCATCGCGACGCTGCCGATTACGCTCGATCAGAACAGCCCGTGGCATTACGACGCCCAGCATGTCGACCGCGCGGAACTCTCACCCACTTTATCCCACCTGGAACTCGCTTTCGGCTCCGACAAGCTCGGCCGGCCTTTGCTGGCGCGGTGCTTGATGGGCGGGACGATCTCGCTTGCGGTCGGTTTGTCCGCCGCCACGCTGTCGGTGCTGCTGGGGGTCACGGTCGGGCTGGTCGCCGGCTTTCGCGGCGGGTGGATCGACCACACCCTCATGCGCATCGTCGATGTGCTCTACAGCCTGCCTTACGTGCTGTTGATCATCCTTTTCAAGCTCGCGCTGGAAGAACCGCTTCGGGCCGTCCTCTCCCGCAACGCCGCCAACTTCGTCGTCATGTTCCTGGCGATCGGACTGGTCAGTTGGCTGACGATGGCGCGAGTGATCCGCGGGCAAGTGCTGGCTTTGCGCGCCCAGCCGTTCATCGAAGCCGCACGCGCCCTGGGCCTGACCGAACGACACATCTTCCTTAAACACCTGCTGCCCAACCTGATCGGCCCGATCATAGTCTATGGTACGTTGACGGTTCCACAGGCGATTTTGCAGGAAAGCTTCCTCAGTTTCCTTGGATTGGGACTTGACCCCTTGCCAAGCTGGGGGGCGCTGGCGAGCGAAAACCGGATCGCCGCATTGAACCTGATCGATCCGAAGTGGTGGCTGCTGCTGTTTCCGTGCTTACTCTTGATGGTAACGCTACTTAGTCTAAACTTCCTCGGCGACGGCCTGCGCGATTTGCTGGACCCCAAGCGCGACGCCGCGAAACTGTGACCGCATTGCTGGAGTCGGCATGGACAATCGCTTCGGCGTAAAAGATTTCATCCTCTTTCTTGTTCTCGGCTTGTTGATCGTGCTCATCGTGCTGGCGATGTTCCAGTACGACCGGCAGTGGGACCAGATCCAACTTATCCGTGGCAAGCTGGACGACCAGGCGAAGGAAATGCGCTTCCTTGCCGAGAAGCTGCAAAGCGGCGCACTGGTGCATGCAGGCGGTCCTTCCACCACGCAGTCGGCTGCCGGCGATGATCCGTTCATCCGGCTTCGCGAAGTCGAGGCGATGCCGCAGTTCGCACGCGGCGACTGGGTGATTTCGTCGCTGGCGGGCAAGAGTTCAACGCTCACACCCTACGTTTCCGGCGACGCCTACGCCTCGGACGTGCAGAGCCTGATCCTCGACACGCTCGCCGACCGCGACCCGCAAACCCTCGACTGGCGGCCGCTGCTGGCGACGAAATGGGAGATCGCCGATAACACCAAGGCGTACTTCGAATACCTCGCCGCAAACCCGACCACACAACCGACCCCCACTGCGACGACCCTGCCTGCCGACCCGAATCGACCTTACCCGGTCGTCATTCACTTCGACATTCGGGAGGGCGTGCGCTTCAGCGATGGCGAACCGCTGACCGCAGACGACGTGGTCTTCACGTTCAATTTCGTGATGGATCCGAAGATCAATGCGCCGCGGTCGCGCGCTTATCTGGAGAAGATCGCCAAGGTCGAGCGATCGGGTCCGAATCGCGTGAGTTTCTATTTTCGCGAACCGTATTTCGAGGCGTTCGAGCTGGCCGCGACGTTTCAGGTGTTGCCCAGGCATTACTACGGCAAGCTCGATCCGGAGACGTTTAACCAGTCGACGGGGATGCTGATCGGGTCCGGTCCGTACAAGCTCGAGGCGGGGGAAGGGTGGACGCCGGACAAGCCGATCGAGTTGATTCGCAACGAGCGCTACTGGGGTGTGTCCCCGCCGGTGGAACGGATCGTCTACCGCGTGATCAACAATGACGTCGCGCGGCTGACCTCGTTCCGGAACGGCGAGATCGACACATACGCCTCGCCGCCCGAGGCGTACGTGAAGCTGAAAGACGACCCCGCGATGGCGGAGAAGGCCCAGCGGTTTGAGTATTTCCCGGCTTCAGGCGGATATCGGTACGTGGCCTGGAATCAATTGAAAGAGGGCAAGCCGACACCTTTCGCCGACAAAAACGTTCGCCGTGCGCTTGCGATGGTCATCGATCGCGACCGGTTGATGAAGGAAATCACGCTCGGCTACGCGCAGCTTTCCACCGGACCGTTCAGCCCGCTGAGCAAGCAGTTCGACAACGACGTGAAGGCGCTGCCTTTCGACGTCGAGGCCGGGCGCAAGCTGCTCACCGAAGCCGGTTACATTGATCGCGATGGCGATGGCGTAGTCGAGTCGCCGAAGGGCGAGCCGTTCCGGTTCAAACTCACCTATCCCACCGGCATTTCCAACTACGAGCGTCAGGCGTTGTTCATCAAGGACTCATTAAGCCGGGTGGGCGTTGCGATGGATGCGGACCCGCTGGAGTGGTCGGTCTTCCAGCAGCGGCTGGAGCAGAAAAATTTCGACGCCATTTCCCTTGGCTGGACGAGCGGCATCGAAACCGACATCTACCAGATGTTCCACGGCAGCCAGACGATGGCGGGCGGAGACAACTTCATGTCGTACAAGAATGCCGAACTGGATCAGGCGATCGACAAAGCCCGCAGTACGCTCGATGAAGAGTCGCGGATGAAGCTCTGGAAGCGCTGCCACCAGATTCTGAACGAAGACCAGCCTTACATGTTCCTGTGGTTCGGGAAGTCATTGACGTTTGTCGACAAGCGGTTTGAGAATGTTCGCCAGTTGCGATCCGGGCTAACGCCGCGGACGGAGTGGTACGTGCCGCAGGATCGGCAGCGGTGGACGCGAAACTGACCGACCGGACACGCCATGCTGACTTACATTGTCCGCCGAATTCTCTTGATGATCCCAACGTTGATCGGCATCACGATGGTGGTGTTTTTCACGATGGCGATGTCGCCGGGCGGCGTGGGTGCGGCGCTCGCCGGTGCCGAAGGCAACATGCGGCCGCAGGAGCGCGAGGCGGTTCGGAAGTATCTCAACCAGCGCTACGGACTGGATCAACCCGCGATCCTTCAGTACTTCCGGTGGCTAAACCAGATCTCGCCGGTGGGTTTTCATGTGAACGACGACGGGTCGTACGGTCGGTTTACGCTCAAGTGGCCTTCCCTTGGCGAAAGCCTCATGCGTCGCCGGCCGGTGACGAGCGTGGTCGCCGAGGCATTGCCGATCACGTTGCTTCTGAATGTCATCACGATCCCCATCATCTACGCCATCTCGATCACCGCCGGCATCCGCGCGGCGCAGCATCGCGGGAAACGGTTCGATATCGGCGTCGGCACGACGATGGTTGCGCTTTGGTCGTTGCCGGTGATGTGGGTGGGTGTCATGGCGATCGGATTCGTCGCCAATCGCGAATACCTCTACCTGTTCCCGACCGGCGGGCTGCACGACACGCTGGCAACACGCATGTCGTACCTGCCTGGGTACGTGAATGGTGAGTTCCGGATCGGTTACCTGCTTGATCTTGCCTGGCACCTCGTGCTCCCGGTGATCTGCCTTACGTACGGCGGGTTTGCAGTGATGACCAAACTGATGCGGGCATCGGTGCTTGAGAACATCACCGCCGATTTCGCCCGTACCGCCCGCGCTAAAGGATTGCCCGAACGCGTCGTGATTTATCGTCACGTTTTGCGTAACTCAATCCTGCCGCTCATCACCGTTGCGGCGAGCATCCTTCCGGGCTTGTTGGGCGGGTCGGTGATCGTCGAGTCCATCTTCTCGATCGACGGAATGGGCCGACTGATGATCGACGCCATCAATACGCGCGATCGCGATCTGATTCTCTCGATCACGCTGGTGTCGGGGCTGCTCTCACTTTCGTGCCTCATCGTCGCGGATATCTGCTACGCCATCGCCGACCCGCGGGTGAGCTATGAGTGAGTTGGCGGCCACGGTTACAAGCCCCGATGGCGCCGCCGAGGCGCCGCGCGCGTGGTCGCGGCGCGTGCTTTCGGCGACGTTTACGGGCCTGGGCGCAAAGCTCGGGCTGGCATGGATCATGGTCGTTGCGTTCTGCGGCGTAGCCGCACCGCTGCTTGCCAATACGTACCCGTTGGCGATGAAATCCGGCGGCGTTGTGAGCTTTCCTGCGATCCGGTACCTGAACTGGGCCGATGTCACGCTGCTGGCGGGTACGGTTGTGTCGCTGATCTTGTTTTTTGCGGCGCGAGGACTGGCCGTCCCAACGCGGCTGGCATTCATCGTCGGCATCTACGGCGTACTCGCGGTCGTTACGTTTCTGACCGTTCGCGCCCCGCAGTTGCAGGGCTTTGAGCAATATCGGGGGATGGAGGCGTCCGGCGAGATCGATTGGTCGGTCTACGCGCCGATCCGCTTCTCCGCCACCGATCGACTTCGAGATCAGCCGTTCGATGCCGAAGCCCGCACGCATCCGTGGCCTCCTTCAAACACGCACTTGATGGGTACGGAGGTGAACGGTTCGGACATCCTCAGCCGCATGATCCACGCGTGCCGGATCGCGATGTCGCTCGGCTTCATCTCCACCGGGCTTTCCCTGTTCATCGGTGTGTTGGCCGGCGCGGTGATGGGATACTACGTGAAGTGGATCGACCTGATCGGAATGCGGATCATGGAAGTCTTCGACGCCATCCCCACGCTCTTCCTCATGCTGGCGGCGGTGGCGTTCTTTGGACGCAATCTTTATATCATCATGCTCATCATCGGCTTTACGGGCTGGGTGGGCATCGCGCGGTTCGTCCGTGCGGAATTCCTTAAGCTGCGTAATGTCGATTACGTTCTGGCTGCCCAGGCGCTGGGATTGCCGCTGCGGTCGATCCTGTTCAGGCACCTGTTGCCGAATGCGTTGGCTCCGGTGCTCGTGCAGGTAAGTTTCGGCGTTGCGTCGGCGATTCTGGCAGAGAGTTCGTTGAGCTTTCTGGGCCTGGGACTAATCGACGAACCGAGTTGGGGCGCGATGCTGAACCAGGCGGTCGGCGCCACAGGCGGCTTCCAGTGGTGGCTGGCAATTTTCCCAGGCGCCGCCATCTTCCTGACCGTGCTTTCGTACAACCTCATCGGCGAAGCCCTTCGCGACGCGCTGGACCCGAAGCTGCTCAAACGAGAATAGTGCATGCAACCCCTCCTCGAGATCGAAAACCTCTCCGTCGCCTTTGAAACCGCCCGCGGGATGGTGACGGCGGTCAATGAGTCGTCGTTGACGGTGTTTCCGGGGCAGACGGTGGCGCTGGTTGGGGAAAGCGGGTGTGGAAAATCGGTGACGGCGATGTCGATCCTGCGATTGCTCCCGACCCCGCCGGCGAAGTACCTTGGCGGGCAGATTCGGCTGGAGGGGAAGGATTTGCTGAGCCGGAGTGAATCCGAAATGCGCGCCGTGCGCGGCCGGGAGATTGCGATGATCTTCCAGGAGCCGATGACCTCCCTCAACCCCGTTTACTCCATCGGCGACCAGATCGTCGAAGCCGTCACGCTCCACCAGCACGTCTCGCGCCGCGAAGCGTGGAAGATCGCCGAGACGGCGTTGGGCGATGTCGGCATCAACGACCCGTACCGACGCCTGCGCGAATACCCGCATCAAATGTCCGGCGGGATGCGTCAACGCATCATGATCGCGATGGCGCTGTCGTGTAAGCCGAAACTGCTGATCGCCGATGAACCGACCACCGCGCTGGATGTGACGATCCAGGCGCAGATCCTTGATCTGCTTCGCAAGCTCCAGAACGACACCGGCATGGCGATGCTGCTGATTACGCACGACCTGGGCGTGGTGGCGGAGCAGGCGGATACGGTGGCGGTGATGTACGCCAGCCGGATCGTGGAGGTGGCGAAGGTGGATGCGATTTTTGATTCGCCTCAGCACCCGTACACGCAGGGATTGTTGCGGAGTGTGCCAAAACTGGGCGCGGATGTCGCGCGGCTGGAGACGATCGCGGGATCGGTGCCTAGCCCGGCGCGGTTTCCCAGCGGCTGCAAATTTCATCCGCGGTGCTCGTCGATGCAGGGGGACGCGCGGTGTTCAACCGTGGAGCCGGCGCTTCGCGAGGTGTCGCCGGAGCATTGGGGGCGGTGTCATCACATTCCGGGATTCGAGCAAGCGCCGATCACTCTGCCGGTGCTCGACAGCCGGCGCACAGTGCAGATCGAGAGCACGATGGAACTGAATGACGGGGAGGTGCTGAAGTGACGCTTCCCACGCAGACAATCGCATCAACCGCGGCCGACGTTTCGACGCCGCTGGTGGACGTGCGAAACCTCAAGACGCATTTCCCGATCCGCAAGGGCGTGTTCTCGCGCGTCGTCGGGCAGGTGAAGGCGGTGGACGATGTATCGTTCACGCTTCGGGCGAAGAAGACGCTGGGTCTCGTCGGCGAAAGCGGCTGCGGCAAGACGACGGTCGGCCGGACGATCCTGAGGCTGGTGCCGGCGACGTCGGGCGAGGTCATCTACAAAGGCCGCGATTTCTTCTCCTATCACGGCAACGAACTCCGCCAGCTCCGGCGGCACATGCAGATCATCTTCCAGGACCCGGTCAGCAGCCTGAACCCGCGCATGACGATCGGCAACATCATCGGCGAACCGATCCAGGTCCACGGGCTGGCGAAGGGGAAGGATCGCGATGACAGGGTGTCGTCACTGCTCAGCCGCGTCGGATTGCACCCGCAAGATGCGCTCCGCTACCCGCATGAATTCTCCGGCGGTCAGCGACAACGCATCGGCATCGCGCGGGCGTTGGCGCTCTCGCCTGAATTTATCGTCTGTGACGAACCGGTCTCGGCATTGGACGTGTCGATCCAGTCGCAGATTCTCAACCTGCTGGATGATTTGCAGCAGGAATTCGGCATCGCATACCTGTTTATCGCGCACAATCTTGCGGTGGTGGAACATTTCTCCGACGAGGTCGCGGTCATGTATCTTGGCCGGATCGTCGAGCACGCCAGCGCCAAGGAGTTGTACCGCAACCCGAAGCACCCGTATACGCTGTCGTTGCTGAGCGCCGTCCCCGAGCCTAACCCGCGGCCGACACGGAAGCGGATCGTATTGACCGGCGAAGTCCCCAGCCCCAGCAACCCGCCGAGCGGGTGCCATTTCCATCCGCGGTGCCCGCTAGCGCGGAAACTGGCGTCACAGTCGGGCGCTTCAGATACGGTCGAAATCACCACCGGCGGGGTGAAGCTGCGCGTGATGCAGAAATGCGTCCACGAATCGCCACCCTTGGCACCGGTCAGCGGCGAGGCGGGGCACACCGCCGCGTGCTGGTACGCCGACGGAATGTGACGCCCGAATCGTTCCCGGCAGGGGCGCGATGACATCGCTTCAGTGGTGGCGCGGTTCATAACTCGTGCGATTTCATGTACATTCCCCGATCTGTAATGAAGGAGCTGAACGAGCATGGCCGGCCATAGTCACTGGGCGAAAATCAAGCGGGCGAAGGGGTCCAACGACGCCAAGCGAGGCAAGATCTGGAGCAAGATCGCGCGCAAGATCATCATCGCCGCCAAGAACGGCGGGGACCCGCGCGATAATCTTTCGCTGCGCTACGTGATCGACGAGGCCAAGGCCGTCAACATGCCCAAGGACACGATCGCCAACGCCATCAAAAAGGGCACCGGCGAACTAGGTGCCGAAAACTACGAAAGCGCCACCTACGAAGGCTACGGCCCTGGCGGGGTGGCGGTGATGGTCGAGGCGCTCACCAACAACCGCGCCCGAACCGCCCCCGACCTGCGATTCTGTTTCGATCGCTTCGGCGGCAACCTGGGCAGCAGCGGGTCGGTGGCGTTTCAGTTCACCAAGCAGGGCATCATCACGATCAAGTCTGACGCCGTCGCCGAGGACGACCTCATGGAATTGGCGCTCGAGGCCGGTGCCGAGGACGTCCGCAACGTCGGCGAAGTCTACGAAGTCATCACCCAGCCGGTGCAATTCCACAAAGTGAAGGAAGCGATCGAGGTTAAAAAGATCGCCCTCGAAGCCTCCGAAATCACCTACCTGCCCGTCAACACCGTGGCCGTCGACCCGGAGAAGGCGCAGTCGCTGCTGAAGCTGATCGACGCGCTGGAAGACAACGACGACGTCCAGACCGTATCGCACAACGGCGAATTGCCGGAGTAGCGGGCGCGTGTGGTAGGTCGTGGGTCGGGGGTGGTGGGTCGGAGGTCGTTGGTTGTGGGCGTCATAACTCGTGATTTGCGACCCCGCGGCCCCCCCCACCGGGGCCGGGGGGGCGGGCCGCGCCCCGCCGCCCCCCCCCCCCCCCCCCCCCCCCCCCCCCCCCCCCCCCCCCCCCCCCCGCCCCCCCCCCCCCCCCCCCCCCCCCCCCCCCCCCCCCCCCCCGCCCGCCGTGGGCGGCGGGGCGGCGGCGGGGCGCG
>JBBQQZ010000048.1:0-15310 GCA_038215325.1 Tepidisphaerales bacterium
GTATCAGTTACATCGAAACTGAGATGATATCTTGCCCGACTTGTAGTGTTCGCCGGGCGAACCGTTCTTCGAAATGCCGGTTCCCGAGGCGAACCCTACCTCCGTGTCCAACTTGATGTATTGGGTGCCACGGCTTTCGTACTCGAAGCCGTGGTACGCGGGCAAAGTGCGAAGGCTTGGGATTTTCGTGTCTTCCACGGCTTGGCGTACCAAGCCGTGGCACCCCGCATTTTACGTCGGTCGTGGCAATACCGAATGCATCGCGCCGCTGGACGCGCAGAATCGCATTGCGAACACGCTTCCCCTTCACGCGAACCCTCTCCGGCGAAGGGAGAAGGAATCAGGCTAAAAATAGAAGTGCAACCCGATTCCGTAATACCGGATGCCTTCGGCGTAGAACTGCCCGTTCGGGCTGCGGCCGTCGTAGAACTCGAACAGGAGGAGCATTTTCTGGCTGAATCGGCCGGGGTCTTCGAACTGCACGCCGGCGCGGATCGAGAGGTCCAAGTCCCAGTTGTTTTCCTCGCGGTGCTGGAAATCGCCGGCGACGACGGGTCGGACCCCGCCATCGAAGTAGGTCTCGGGGCTGCGCCACTCGAAGCCATACTGCGCCGACCAGTTCTTAAAGTCCGCCGGCTCCTGGTCGAAGAAATACCCGCCGCCGCCGTAGACGCGGAAGCCCATAGGCAGTTCGTAGCTGAGGATGACGTCGACGGCTTCGTAGCTCAGGTTGACGCGGTCCTCATCGCCGATGCTTTCGCGGAGGATGTATTCGTCGCCGAGGTGCGAACTCTGGTGATAAAGCCGGCCGATGACCGAGAAATCGCCGTTGCGGAACGCCGCGTACGGGCCGACGAAGTAATCGGCGTTGATCAGGTCCGACGAGTCGGAATCGAGGTCGAAGATCGCAAACACCGCCGCCTGGACGCCGCCTTCGATGCGAAGGTTGTTGGCGTAGCTTTTGCGGACGATCGAGATCGTTTCGCCGAAGCCGACCGAGCCGACCTGCTCGATATCGATGCCCGATTTTTCGTAATAATTGTAGCTCGCGTAAAAGTGCGGCCAGCGCGGGTCCGCGATTAGCGGCTCGAACAGTCGGCCGGTGTCGAGATAGAGCGTCAGGGGCTCGTCTTTCACCGGCGCCACCGCCTGCGGCCGCTGGCCGGGCGTGTCGGCAACCGCGACCGGGCGCGTCGAGCTTCGCTCATTCACCCGTTCATCCTCCACCAGCGTCACTTTCGTCACGCCCGGGATCGACGACAAAGACTTGACCAACTGCTGCTTCTCCAGCGTGCCAAACCCGCGCGACGGATACCGTATCTCCGTGCCAATGACCTCCAGCCCCTCGCTCTTGAGCGAAAACTCCCGCTCCAACACCGCGGCGGCGTAGCCGGCGATAAAGCGGTCGTCGGTGGGCTGGGCGCTCACGAGCCCGGCAGAAAGCAGCGTCGTAACGGCGGCGGCGATGATCATGTGTCTCATGCGTGGTTCCCTTTGCCCGAGCCTGAAAAGCGATTGCCCGAGCATCGCGACAAGATACCCGCGAACCCGCCCGGCCGCACGTTCCCGGATTGGGGGGTTGTCAGGCGTAGGTCTACCCGGCGTCATTGGGCGTCGTGGAATGGAACGACGGAACTTCGATCGCCAGCAGCTTGCCGTCCAGAAACGACTGCAAAATCCCCGCCGCCGCGACGGCGTCGAGGGACTGCTTCTTGTCTTTGCGCGTCATCTTCCCGCCAGCGCGTTTGACGTCGATGAGGCGTTGCTCGGCGACGAAACTGCTGAGGCGTTCGTCGACGAAAACGATTTTTGGGGCGTGCTGCGTGCCGCGCGCCGCGTGGAGAGAAGTTTGCAGCTTGTTCGCCCAGGCGACGACCGACCGCGCCTGCGGGCCGACGGAGTCGTCCATGTTCAGCGGCAGGCCGATGACGACGCGAACAACGGCTTCTTTGGCGATGAGTTTGAGGATCGGTTCGATCGCCTGATCCGGGTCGGTCACCATCAACACTTCCAAAGGCGAAGCCCACTGCCCGCCCTCGTCGCTCATGGCGAGGCCGATGCGACGCGTGCCGGGATCGATGGCGAGAGTGCGCATGGTGGGTTGAAAGCAGTAATAAGGGGTAAGGGGCAAGGGGCAAGACAAATAAAAACGTCCGCTCCTTGCCCCTTGCCCCTCATCACTCATTATTTTTTCACTACATGTATTTCTCGCCGTATTTTTCGCGCACTTTCGCGACGAGTTCCTTGACGCGTTGGGATTCGGATTGCGGGCAGACCATGGTCACGTCGGGGGTGTGGACGATGATCATGTCGCTAACGCCGACGACCGAGATCAGGTGGTTCGGATCGCGGCAGACGATGATGTTGCCGTCGGAATCCATCGTAATCAGGCGGTCGGCATCCACCGCGTTGTCGTGCTCGTCCACTTCCAGCGTCTCGGCCAGCGCGGGGTAGCTGCCGACGTCGGTCCAGTTGATCGGCATTTCGACCACGACCACCACCTTGCGCTGGCTGGCGGGTTCCATGACGGCGTAGTCGATGCTGATCTTCGGCAGGCGCGGGTAGACTTCGTTCACAACCTGCTGCTGGTTCGGCGATCCCCATGCCTCGGCGATCTTGGTCAATCCTTGATAGCTTTGCGGCAGGTGGGCGGCGAGTTGCTCCAGCACGGTATCGGCACGCCAGACGAACATCCCGCTGTTCCAGTAAAACCGCCCGGATTCGACGTACCGGTCGGCGGTGGGTTTGTCGGGCTTTTCCTTAAATGCCAGCACTTGGAATACGCCTTCGGTGTCGGCCAGCGGATCGCCGCGCTGGACGTAGCCGAGGCCGGTGTGCCCGTGCGTGGGGACGATGCCGAAGGTCACCAGCGCCTTCGGGTTGGTCTGGGTGACGTCGAACGCCTTGCGGAGGCACGCCTGGAACATCTCAATCGGTTCAATGACGTGATCGGCGGTGACGACCGCGAAGACGGCGTTCGGGTCTTTCTTGAACAGCACCGCGGCGGGGAAGCCGACGGCGTTGGCGGTATCGCGCGGCTGGGGCTCGCCGAGCACGTTCGCTTCCGGCAACTGCGGTAAATTTTCCATCACCGCCCTGCGGTGCGCTTCGGCGGTGCAGACGTAGATGCGTTCGGGCGGGATAATGCCCACCAGCCGGTCGAACGACAGTTGCAAGAGCGACTTGCCCTTGCGAACCGGCAGGAGCTGCTTCGGTACACTCTGCCTCGAAAGCGGCCAAAGCCGCGTTCCCAGGCCACCCGCCATGATGACGCCGTATTCCATAGTATCGCTTCCGTTTCAGTATCTCGACTCAACGCCCGAAAACGCCCGAGTCCGTTCCGTATCGTCTCGTTGCACCCCCGGCTCAGTCGCCGGGGGGAGCGTCAAGTATACACGGGCTTGCACTCGCATTGAACGCATGCGGCCCCAAACGTGCGAAATCGCGGCAAGGCGTTCGGGCGTGCAGGAGAAGCCGGCCCGCCGCGTCGTCCGGTTGAATGCGACATAAAAGCCCGATATACCTATAGAGATGCGATTCCCCGCCGACAGGCTGGCCGACGTCAATATGACGGCACGGTAAGACGCGCCCGACCCAACGGCGTGCCCCGTGCCTTCCCCACCTTCGTTCGACAATCCAATCCAACGCGACTACATTTCCCGATTCGCCTCTACCGGCAATCGGAAATCGACAATCGGAAATCCAAATGTCTGAATACATCAAAACGCGCTACCGTTCCCACACCTGCGGCCAACTTCGCAAATCCGATGTGGGCGCTGAAATTTCCCTCTCCGGATGGGTCCACTCCTACCGCGATCACGGCGGGCTCGTCTTCATCGACCTGCGCGACCGCGACGGTTTGACGCAGTTGGTCTTCGATGGCGATCTCTGCGGCGCCGAATCGCTGGAAATCGCCCGCAAGCTGCGCAGCGAGTGGGTCATCTCCGTGACCGCCAAGGTCGTCGCGCGTGACGATAACCTCATCAACACCAAGCTCGCCACCGGCGAGATCGAAGTGCGGGTCATTAAGCTCACCGTGCTGAGCGAATCGCCGACGCCGCCTTTCGTGCCGGATGATCGGGAGCAGATCAACGAAGAGCGTCGGATGAAGTTCCGTTTCCTCGACCTTCGCCGGCCGGAGATGCAGAACACGATCCGGACGCGCTATCAGGTCACCAAGACCATGCGCGACCACCTCGGCGACCTCGGTTTCTGGGAAATCGAAACGCCATTCCTCACGCGATCGACTCCTGAAGGCGCACGCGATTTTCTCGTTCCGGCGCGCCTCGCGCCGGGCAGTTTTTACGCGCTCCCGCAGAGCCCGCAGCTCTTCAAGCAACTTCTGATGATCGGCGGGTGCGACAAGTACATGCAGATCGTGCGATGCTTTCGCGATGAAGACCCGCGCGCCGACCGCCAGGCGGAGTTCACGCAGCTCGATATCGAGATGTCGTTCATCGACCAGGCCGACATCATCGGCGTGATCGAGGGCCTCGTGCGGCGCATCTGGAAGCAAGTGCTGAATGTCGACCTCCCGCCGATGCAGCACATGGCGTATGACAACGCGATGAACGACTACGGCTCGGACCGCCCGGACCTGCGTTTCGGCATGAAGCTGACCGACATCACCGACCTGGCCCACACCACCGAGTTCGGCGTCTTCAAGAACGCCGAGCAAGTGAAGTGCATCGTCGTCGATGGCGGGTCGAAGCTCACGCGGAAGGAGACCGACGGACTCGCCGAGTGGGCCAAGGGTTACGGTGCCAAGGGCCTGGCGGTGACGAAGGTCGTCAACGGCAAGCTGGATACGGGCGTGGCGAAGTTCCTCACGACGATCGAATCGAAGCTGATCGAGCGCACCGGCGCGAAGGAAGGCGATTTGCTCTGTTTCGCCGCCGACAGGACAAAAATCGTCCACAAGGTGCTCGGCGAACTGCGGCTGAAAATGGCAAGGGACATGCAGATCAAGCCGTCGACCGATTTCTCGTTCCTGTGGGTGATCGACTTCCCCATGTTCGAATGGGACGAAGAAGAGAAGCGCTTCGTCGCGATCCACCACCCGTTCACGGCGTGCAAGGACGAAGACCTGGCGAAGCTGGACAGCGCGGATCAGGCGACGATCGCGGGCATGAAGAGCAAGGCCTACGACATCGTCTGCAACGGCTACGAGATCGGGGGCGGGAGCATTCGTATCCATCGGACGGACGTGCAGCAGAAGGTGTTCCAGCTATTGGGCATCGGACCGGAGCAGCAGGCGGGCAAGTTCGGGTTCCTGCTCGACGCCCTCAGCTACGGCGCCCCCCCGCACGGCGGGCTGGCGATCGGCGTCGATCGGCTGGTGATGATGCTCCGCAATATCACCAACATCCGCGACGTCATCGCCTTCCCCAAGACCCAGTCCGGCCAGGACATCATGTGCGGTGCCCCCGCGCCGGTGGACGAGCGCCAGCTCCGCGACACGCACATTAAGATCGTCCAGCCGGCGGTGTCGAAGCCGGCGGTGTAAATTGACCGGCGGGACCGAAATCCCGACACTCGCCTCGACGAAACGGAGTTCGACGCATGATGGCCGTATCCGAAATGGTGAAACACGCGTTCCCGCCGCACATCCAGCGACTTGGCGAGCAAGACATGGATTTCGGCGCGGTTTACGATTTCGAAATCGACGCCGGGTTGATCCGAGCGTTCGTCGACGACGCCGACGAACATTCGACCTACGAAGTTGAGGTCGATTTCGGCAACCCGCTTTCGATCTCATCCACCTGCGCGTGCGACCGTTTTGTGCGGGACGGCCACTGCCGGCACCTCTGGGCGATGCTCCGGTACGCGGACGGCGTGATCCGTCGCAAGCCGAAATTGCTTCTGTCTCTGATGAAAACCGCAGCGGGATTGGGGCTCATCCACGTAGCGGAGGGCATGAAAAAAGCACGCGAGAAGCCGCCTGAGCCGAAAAAGCCGGACTGGCAAAGGCGGATCGAAAAGCTCCGAGCCAATCCGTACTACCAGCCCGCGCTACTCCATCCCCATCTTCCGCAGCCACTGCCGGCCGATCGGACGATATACTATCGTTTCGAAGTCTTTGTCGGCGAGTACGGTCAGGAGCACGACGCACACGTTACGGTTTGCACGCGCAAGCAACTCAAGAACGGGCAGTACGACGACCCCAAACAGCTTGGCAACAGCGATTGGTGGACCGCCAGCCCCGATCCGGCGGATCGCGCGATCCGAAAACTCCTTGTCGCCCGAGGCCACTCCGCATTCGGCGGGACGGATCCGACGAGCGGCAAGGCCATCCCGCTCAGCGTCCATGCGTTCGATCCCATCCTCAAGCAGATTTGCGACACCGGCAGGGCGCTGGTGCAGACCAAGGAACTCTACGCCGCCACGGACGAAACGCGACCGCTCACCTGGGATGCCGACGAACCGTACGAACTGTGCATCGAGTCATACTTCGCGGATAATCAGGTGCATTTCATCGCCCGAGTGCGGCGCGGGGAGACGTCGTTTGACGCAGACACGCTCGAAGGGCCGATCAAGCGTGAATATCTGCTGGCAAACCAGACGCGGCTCATCCGCCTTCGATCGGCGATGAGCTTCAACGTTTTTAACGCGATCCGGGATGCGTTCCCGATCAGCGCCCCGGCAGAAACGGCGCGCGACATACTCGACCACCTGCTTGCAACCACCATCCTGCCTGAGATCGTCCCGCCGGCGGGTTTGCTCGAACCGCTCGATCGCCCGCTAACCCCCGTCCTGTCGATCAGCAAACACCCGCACTCGCCGAACGACCTCCGCGCCACGGTGCAGTTTGCCTACGGCGACCTTCAATTCGATAGCACCTTAAATGCCCGGTCAAAGATCCTCCAA
This sequence comes from Tepidisphaerales bacterium, assembly GCA_038215325.1. GTDB lineage: Bacteria > Planctomycetota > Phycisphaerae > Tepidisphaerales > Tepidisphaeraceae > BPJO01. The sequence continues at coordinate 6,868 of JBBQQZ010000048.1, forward strand.
CTCGACGGCCAGGACCGCCTGCTCAACCGGCGCGTGCGTGATGAAGCCGCCGCACTCCGGCAGCTCACAGAACTGCAATTGCGGGAAGAGAGTCTCAGCTACCGATTAGCGCCCAAGCGGCTGAACGAAGTCGTCTGCGCCCTCACTCGCGCCGGCTGGAAGGTGCAGGCCGAGGGGAAACTGTACCGGTCGGCGAGGTCGATCGACATCCGAATCGAAAGCGGCATCGACTGGTTCGACGTGCATGGCAAGGCCGATTTTGACGGACAGCACGTTGCCTTCCCGCAAATCCTCGAAGCACTCCGTAAAGGCGAGAACAGCGTCACGCTGGGCGACGGTTCGGTCGGCCTGATGCCGGAAGACTGGCTCCGCAAATATGCCGGCTTCAACGCCGCGGGCGAGATCGAAGGCGATGTCGTTCGATTCAAGCCCACCCAGGTCATGCTGCTGGATGCGATGCTCTCGCAGTTGCCGGCGGTCGATTTTGATCGACAGTTCGGTGCCGCCCGCGAGCAGTTAACGACGTTCGAGAAGGTGGAAGCGATCGACCCGGACGACACGTTCGTCGGCACGCTTCGGCCTTACCAGCGGGAGGGGCTTGGCTGGCTGCACTACCTCGGCAAGTTCAACTTCGGCGGGTGCCTTGCCGACGACATGGGCCTGGGCAAGACGATCCAGGTGCTCGCCCTGCTCGAATCGCGCCGCCGAGCCAAGTCGGGGCCTTCGCTGGTGGTCGCGCCGCGTTCGCTGATGTTCAACTGGAAAGCCGAGGCCGAGAAATTCACGCCGTACATGCGCGTTCTCGATCACAGCGATCCCAACCGCGTCAAAGGCACCGATCACTTTCAGCACTACGACTTGATTCTCACCACCTACGGCCTGCTGCGAACCGACGCGGCGATCTTTAAGGACTTTGAATTCGACTACGCCATCCTCGACGAGGCCCAGGCGATCAAGAACGCCACCACCGCCAGCGCCAAAGCCGCCCGGCTGCTGCGGGCACGCCACCGGCTGGTGATGACCGGCACGCCGATCGAAAACCATTTGGGGGAACTCTGGAGCCTGTTCGATTTCCTCAACCCGGGCATGTTCGGCACGAACAGCGGCTTCAAGCTGCTCGCCGGCGCGGGCGACGCGACGGAAGACCGCGCGATCATCGCCCGCACGATCCGCCCGTTCATTCTCCGGCGAACCAAGAAGCAGGTCGCCACCGACCTGCCCGACCGAATCGAACAGACGCTGTTCTGCGAACTGGACCCGAAGCAGCGGAAGGTTTACGACCAGTTGCGCGACCACTACCGCGCGGCGTTGCTGAAATCGGTCGACTCGGTGGGCATCAACAAGTCGCAAATCGTCATTCTCGAAGCGCTGTTGCGCCTCAGGCAGGCCGCCTGTAGCCCGGCGATCATCGATCCGAAGCACGCGAACGTTCCCAGCGCCAAGATCGACACGCTACTCGACCAAGTGACCGAGGCGATCGACGAGGGGCACAAGGTGCTGGTATTCTCGCAGTTCACGTCGATGCTGGCGCTGGTGCGGGAGAAGCTATCGGCCGCCGGCATCGTGCATGAGTATCTCGACGGGCAGACGCGCGACCGCCAGGCGCGGGTCGAGCGATTTCAGTCGGACCCGAAGTGCCCGGTCTTCCTCATCAGCCTGAAAGCCGGCGGCGTGGGGCTGAACCTCACCGCCGCCGACTATGTCTTCCTGCTCGATCCGTGGTGGAACCCCGCCGCCGAGGCGCAGGCGATCGACCGCACCCACCGCATCGGGCAGCATCGAACGGTGATGGCGTACCGGCTGATCGCCAGGAACACCGTCGAAGAAAAGGTTCTGGAACTTCAGCGGACCAAGCGCGAACTCGCCGACAGCATCATCGGCGACGGCGAAAAACTCTCCGGTGCCGTCACCCGAGAAGACCTGGCCCTGCTTCTATCGTAGGCCCCCAACCTCACGCACGGCGGCGTGTCTCCACGGGCTGGAAGGACCGCTCATGAACAAAACCATCGCCACCGTTCTGCTCTGCATCCCTCTCATCGCCTCCCCCGGCTGCCTCTTCGGCGGGCATTCCAAGGTCCGCCGCGAAGGCACCTATGTCGCCGCCAGCACCATGGACCAGATCCGACCCGGCAAAACGACCCAATCCTGGGTCCGCGCCGTCGTCGGCGAACCGACCGAACGCGTCCGCATCGACCCCGCCCACGAACTCTGGAAATACGCCTACACCGAAACCAAGGACTCCAGCGGCTACGTCTTCCTCATCTTCAGCGGCAGCGACACCAAGAAGACCGACAACAACGTCTTCATCGAATTCGACGGGGAAGTCGTCAGCAGGACATGGCGGGGCTGAGCGGGGCAGTTTGCCGTTTACCCCGGGCGTATCGAGCGATACGATATAGTTATCATGGCCACTCTCGACTCGGTAACACTGACCTTTCCGCGAACTGCGGTTCCGGACGTGATAGCGCTGTCGTCTGGGCTATTGGAACGGATGCATGAATTGCTTGAGCGGAATACCGAGGGAACGCTGACCCCCATCGAGCGTCAGGAAGTGGAAACTCTTGTTGAGATGGCGCAGTTCAGCCAACTCGTTGCACTTTCACTCCAGAACAAGCCGACGGGTACGCCGTGAGTCTGTCGGCTATTCCAAAGCTGCTGCGCCTAGCCGTACTCGCGCGCGACGGTGATCGCTGCGGTTACTGCCGGCTGCGTCAGTTCGGACAGGCCTCCACTTTTCACATGGATCATATCATTCCGCGTGCCAGCGGGGGCAGGACCTCACTGGACAATCTCGTGCTGCAGTGCCCTTCGTGCAGCTTGCGCAAAGCAAGCAAGACGAAGGCGGTGGATCCAGTTTCAGGTCGCGCGACCGAGCTTTTCCATCCCCTTCGCGATTCCTGGCCGGAACATTTCGTTATACTGGATGACGGTTCCTGCCAAGGACTTACGCCGATCGGGCGTGCGACAATTGAGGCGTTGGACATGAACCACCCATATCCCAGGACCGCACGAGCGATACAAAGGCAGATCGGAATCCTTTTGCGGCGTTAAATTGCCGATTGGCGATTGCCAATTGCCGAATGAAATGCAGAATCCGGGAAGAACCTCGGGACTGCTCCGATTTACTCGGACTTTGGATAATCGGAGATCGGCAAATCAAATGATTCGAACCAAGATCATCGCCACGATGGGTCCGGCGGTAAGCACGCCGGAATCGCTTTACTCTATTTTTGAAGCGGGCGTCGACATCTGTCGGCTCAATTTCTCGCACGGCGATCTCGTCAAGCACGGGGAGATGCTCAAGCTGATCCGCGAAACCAGTGCTCGGTTCCGACACCCGATCGCAGTGCTGGGCGACCTGTGCGGGCCGAAAATCCGCGTCGGGCACGTGGCAGAGATCAACGGCACCGGCGGGATGCCCGTCAACGTGGGCGACGAGATCGTCGTCCAGCGCGAAGCGATCCTCGGCGAGAACCTTCGCATCTCCTGTACGCTTGAAACGCTGGTGGACGACGTCAAGGTCGGCGACCGTATCCTCATAGAAGACGGGCTGTTGCGCTTCGTCGTCACCGAAAAGACCGGCGACGAGTTCAAGATGTCCTGCATGATCGGCGGGACCATCAAGAGCCGCAAAGGGATCAATCTCCCGAATACGGTTGTGACGGTTCCGTCGATCACCGACCATGACTGGGAATGCGTGGACTGGGCGATCCAGAATGACCTGGACTACCTGGCGCTGTCGTTCGTCCGCCGGGCGAAGGATCTGGAGTTGTTGCGCGGTCACCTTCAGTACAAGAAAGCGCCGAACATCGCGTTGATCGCCAAGATCGAGAAGGCCGAGGCGTTGAATGAGATCAATGCGATCCTGGATGCGTCGGACGGCCTGATGGTCGCCCGCGGCGACCTGGGTGTGGAGATGGACGTATCGAAGGTGCCGATCATCCAGAAGGATCTGATCCACCGCTGCCAGCGCGCCGGCAAGCCGGTGATCGTGGCGACGCAGATGCTTCAGAGCATGATCGAAGCCGCCACGCCGACGCGAGCCGAGATCAGCGACGTTGCCAACGCGATCCTCGACGGCACCGACGCCGTCATGCTGTCCGCCGAGACCAGCGTGGGCAAGTTCCCGGTGGTGGCGGTCCACACGATGGCCCACACCGCGGAAGTGACCGAAGATTACATCGACAACAACCTGCCCGAAGAAGCCATTCCCCCCAGACTGAGCCGAGGCGCGGACCCATCCGCGGCGCTGGCGCGCGGGGCGTGGCGCATCGTCACCGACCTGAAGGCCAAGCTCGTCGTCATCTGGAGCCAGACCGGCTCGACCGCCCGCGTCTTCTCCAAGCACCGCTTCCACTGCCCCATCATCGCCATCTCGTCGGACCAAAAGGCCCTGCGTCGGATGTCGATCCACTACGGTGTCATTCCCGAACTGATGGAGAAGACCGAAAATTTCCGTGACCTCTTCGAGAAAATCGACCGCACGCTGCTGAACAAAAAATACGCCCAGCAAGGCGACCAGATCGTCATCGTCGCCGGCTGGTCCCCCACGACGCCGGACACGATGAACGGTATCATCATCCACGCGGTAGGCGATCGATGGGAGCCGCTCAGCCCCACCGGTTCGATGCATTCGCGGGAGAAAAAATGATTCGTCACGTTGCTACGTTGGGTCTGTTCGGTTTGGCGGGGCTCGGTTGCGAAACCACCACACGCACGATGGTGCCCACCCCCCCCACCACTACGCAGTCGGTCACCGACACCGACCCCGCTCTCAGCGAGCCCGAATACTGGCTCAGCCAGCCCGCTCGCTACAGCGCCGCCAACCCGTCGTTTGACGTGCTCTGGGATGCGTCGGACGAGGTTAGCCGCAATTTGTTGTTCAAGATCGACCGCCAGGACCGTCGCACGGGATTGCTGACGACACTGCCGTCGATTTCCGCGCAGTGGTTCGAGCCGTGGCGGCGGGAATTGCAGACGACCGAAGACCTGTCCGACAGCTCCATCGCGACCATCCGCCGGACAATCCACTATCAGTTTTCGAAAGACGGCGACGGGTTTGTCGTAAAACCGAAGGTGCTGGTCGAGCGTCAGGCGATCACCGAGCGGCGCGTGAGCGGCACGCTGTCGCGCAGCTATTTCCGTCGCGACATCAATTCGTACGGATCGCGCGAAGCCGACCAAGGCGAAATCGTCCCCGACAGCTACTGGTACCCGATAGGCCGGGACTGGGCGCTGGAGGAGCGGCTGGTGCAGAAGATCAACGACCTGATCAAATAACGTCGAGCGGCCAGCGGTTGTCGATGAAACCGAGGTCGTGCGCCATCGTGTGAAACCGGCGGATCGCGTCGAGCTGACGGTCGCCGATCGTGAATTTCAGGTGGTCGGTCAGGTACTTCCGCGCCACCTCGCGCGGCCAGCCGCGCGGGATGGCGTCGCGGTCGATCAACTGCTCGATATTCCTCAACCCCTCGGCCAGCGCCCGCTTCAATCGATCGCCTAGATCGCCGACTTCGACCCCTGCCCGCACCGTCCACACCGCGAAAACGAACGGCAAGCCGGTGAGATTTTTCCACGCCTCCCCCAGATCCAACTGATACGGAAACCCCGCCGGCTCCTGCGTGACGACCTTATCGCCGATGAGAAGGCGCGTCTCGTGCGGCTGGTCCCGGGCGACGTTCAGCGACACCACTTCCGGCGACAACCCGAACTGCTTCCGCAAAATCACCCGCGCCAGAACCACCGACGTATGGCTATCCGTGTCGACGGCGAGGATTTTTGTTTTTTCGATCGGCGTGCGGGAAAAAAGTCGGACGGTGAGCGTCGGCCCGTCGCAACCGATGCCGGTGGCGGGCAGGATTCGCAAGCCGGGGGCGCGTTGGTAGTCGATCACCGGCAACAGCGCAACCTCAGCCCGGCCGTTAGTCAGATCGTCGAGCAGCACCGACGGCACGCCGAATCGCAGCGAAATCGCCGGATCGCGATCCAACCCGTAAACCAGCGGCGCGGTGTTGAAAAACGAGACCGCGCTAAGTCGTAACAAATCCATCACCCTCGATTTCATATCAGACGTTACGCCGACACGCACGTTTCGGGCAGGTTTCATGCGTTCTGACAGCAACACGCGATGATGCCGAAACGCAACGTCCGGAATAAACCCACCTGGCCCTGTTGATAAATCGGCTTTCAGGCGGTGTTTACGAGCCTCTCAGGTAGGTTCTCTAATCTGGCATCCCGGTTGCCATTCACTTAGTAACGCTGGAGGCGCTTGACCATGAACCTGCTCACCAACACGATCATCTGGGACAAAAAAATCCGCATCGCGATCCTCGCTTTGGCGACGTTTGCGGCGCTTTGCTGATTGCGTCTGATAACTCATTCCTGGGGGACCGGGCTCCGCGCGACTGAGTCCACCGCGATTTTTACTCTGCATCCTTCGATCGGAAGTTCAAACCAATAGCGAACCAGGAAACCCACGTAGCTCGTGCGCCACTCCAGCGTCTGGGCGGCGGGCATGGTGCGGATTTCGGCGTCGGCTTGCGGGAGGTTGTAGTACGGAATGCTGGTCCACAGGTGATGACACGTGTGGAAATTCATGTTCATCGGCGAGAAAAACATCCGCTCGATCGGGTTGGAAACGAACGTGATCAGCCGGTGCTGATCCCCCTGCTCGTCCGGCTCGGCGTGCGTGTGCTCGGCGAAGGTTCGAAAATTATCCCCCAGCAACGCAAAAACAAAGAACGGCCCGTACCACAACACCGGAACCGCCCACCATCCGATGAAGTAAACCCCAGCTCCCCAAAGCGCCGCCTGCCAGCCAATAAGGATCAGCAGGTCGCGAAACTGATATGATAATTTTTCTTTCGCCACCCGCTTCGATCTCCCCCCGCCGCGCTTTCCGATGACGTTCCAGATCGAAACCAGCACCTGCGCCCCCACCAGGTAGCTGATCAATTTCAGTCCCGTGTCCTTATTCAGGCAGGAATATTTGTGCCGGTCCGGGTCGTCTTCGGTGGCCAGGTGGTTGTGATGGGAAAGGTGGTTGCGGTTGTTGATCCGCGTAATCGCGCCAAAGCTCCCCACCACGAACAGATCGTTGAACAAATCGTTCGCCCGAATGCCGTGAAAAAGCCTGCGATGCAGGCCATCGTGGGCGATGATCATCAGCGCGTACGCCCGCGTACCGATGACCAGAATCGCGATCAGCACCGTCCACCACGTCGGGTAATACGCCACCATCGTCCAGGCAGCGATAATCCACGCCCAGCAGAGCAACGTATCCCGCACCGCGATCATCGGGCGCAATCGCGACAACTCCCGCACTCGCTGCGGGCTGAGCAGGGTCTTTCGGTACGGCTTATAGATCTGCGTCTCGGCCATCGGGTTGGAATTCTACCCACGAATCTGCACGAATCGACACGACTGAAATGCGGGAACGTAAGGCCGAGGTCTTCCGAAGCCTCTTCTGGATGAGCGAATAGACCCTTCGGAGTACCTCAAGGTGACAGTCCCACTGAATTGCTAGGACTGGATTCGTGTCGATTCGTGAAAATTCGTGGATCAAATATTCGCGATTTTCCGACGAGCGGCGACGGCGAGTTCGTCGCAGCGGTTGTTGAGGGCGTCGAATGCGTGGCCACGCACCCATTTCCAGTGAATTAGGTGAGGCGCGGTCAGGACCAGCAGCTTTTGCCAGAGATCCTGGTTTTTCACCGGTTGACGGCTGGCGGTTTTCCAGCCTTTTTTTTGCCAGCCGTTCAGCCATTTTTGGGTGAATGCGTTTTTGACGTATTCGCTGTCGGTGATGAGCGTGACGACGCACGGTGCCTTGAGACGCGTGAGCGCCTCGATGACGGCCGTCAGTTCCATGCGGTTGTTGGTGGATTCTTTTTCGCCGCCGGACATTTCGGTTCTCGCGCCGGTGGTCGGGTGGATCATAATCGCGGCCCACCCGCCGATACCGGGGTTGGGATCGCAGGCGCCGTCGGTGTAGATGATGACGGAGGGTCTGGCTTCGGACATTGGCAGAATGAAGCGAGATGGGGTGGCAACGGATGTCGCCACCCCATCAAGGCGTTACTTGGATTCTTGCTCTTGGGGTGCGGGCGTGTCGATGGTCTGCGAATCCGACGAGGCGGATTCGACCGTCGCTTCGACAGGCTCGGGCGACTCGTCCGGCTCGGACGACTCGACAATCGCCTCGGTCGTGACCGAGGCGTCTTCTTCCTCGTCGCGATCGACGCTCGACACCACACTGCCGGCAAGCAGTTGTCGCGGAATCGGGGCGGCCAGATCACCTTTGGGCTTGCGAGCCTTCTTTTCCTTCGGCTTGTGTACGGCTTTTTCCGGAACGAGATCCGCAGGAATGAACATGATCCTGCCGCAGGACGGGCAGAACAGCAGTTCGTCGCGGCTATGCAGACGGTTGTAGACATCGACCGTC
>JBBQQZ010000049.1:0-15185 GCA_038215325.1 Tepidisphaerales bacterium
GACTACGGCAAGCGTCTGGACGTGATGTACGAGGAATACGCCCGCCGGCTGGCGGACTTTGAATCGCCGCCGCAGCAGAAATTTGTCGTGCATCTGTTCAGAAAAAAGAGCGATTACACCAAATTCACCGGCAACCGCGTCCCGAACTCCGCGGGGATTTTCATTCCAGCCCAGCGGGCGCTGGCGGGGTTTGAAGAAGGTCAGGGCCGCGCCGGGCTGCGGCAGACGCTCCAGCATGAGGCGTTTCATCAATTTGCATGGGAAGTCATTTCCCCCAACCTGCCGATCTGGCTGGACGAAGGGCTGGCCCAGATTTTTGAGGAAGGGATCTGGACCGGCAACCAGTTCATCCTCGGCCAGGTGACGCCCCGGCGGATCGCCGATTTGCAGGACGACATGCGCGCCGGGCGAACCGTCAGCTTCCGGGCGTTTTTGGAGATGTCGCGCGAGGATTTCCAGTCCCGCATGAAAGACCCGAAGATTGGCCGGGCACAGTACAATCAGGCGTGGGCGATGACCCACTTCCTCATCTTCGCCCAGGACGACGCCGGCAAACCAAAATACCGCACCCGCCTCGTCGCCTGGCTCCGCGATCTGCATGACGGACGAAATGCGAAGCAGTCGTTTGTCGATAATTTCTCCCAGAACTTCGATGGCTTCGAATCGCGCTATCGCGAGTGGGTGAAGCACCTGGCCCCCACGCCGATGTCGGTCTACAGCGATCGGATGTCGAAACTGGCCGAGCTGGTGCGGCTGTTTAAGGACGACGGGAAGGAATTCGACTCGATCACCGCCCTCCGCGACCACCTCACGCGTGGCCGATTTCACCTCACCGAGCAGCGCGATGGCGAAACGTATACGCATCGCGAAAACGCGCTGACGTATCTGAGCGATCTATCGGAAAAGCCGTGGACCGATCAGCAACTGCAACTCGACAAACGCCGCGGCGTGCTGCCCGACATCGTCCTGCGACCGCCGGAAAGCTCGGCGATCCGCGTGCGGTTTTATCAGGCGGGGAAAGAGATCAACTATGATCTGGTGTTTGAGCCGCGGTAGCCGAAATGCCCCCGATATCCCGTCCTAGCTGCGACTTGAGCGCATCAACGTTCGGAAATTTCATCTGGTCGCGCACCCATTCGACGATCCGAAGATCAAGCGTCCGGTCGTAAAGCTCACCATTGAAACCGATCAGGTGGGCTTCGACCTGGTGCTTCTGGCGATCAAACGTCGGCGTCGATCCGATGCTGACGGCGGCGCGGTAAAGCACGCCGTCGACTTCGCATTCGCCGGCGTAAACGCCGTCGGCGGGAATGAGTTGGTCGCCGCAGTCGAGGTTGGCGGTCGGCACGCCGATCGTCCTGCCGCGCTGGAAGCCCTTCATCACGATCCCCGACAGTTCCAGCGGCCGGCCCAGGCACCGCGCGGCGTCCGCGACGCGGCCGTACCCCAGCAGCCAGCGGATCGTTGAACTGCTGACGTCGACGACCGACCGATCGCACAGCACACGCGACTGGCTGGGCACGAGGTGGACTTTGATCGGCGTCGGCGTGGCCCACTCGATCAGCCGTTCGATCGTGCCGGCGCGGTCTTTGCCGAAATTGAAGGCCCGGCCTTCGACGATGTGGGATGGCCGGACGTCGTCGCGCAGGATCGTCCAGAACTGCTCGGCCGTCAGGCCCAGGACATCGACGCTGGGGGGCAGGATCACGAGGTCCGACACCCCCGCCGCCGCGATGAGTTGCTGCTTGCGATCCGGACTGCTGAGTCTCGGCGGCGCCAGTTGCGGCCGCAGGACCGTGAGCGGGTGCGGCTCGAACGTCACCACCGCCGTGGGCGTGCCCTGCGCCAACTCCATCATCCGCGTAATAATCGCCTGGTGCCCGACGTGGACGCCGTCATAGTTGCCGATCGAAATGACCGACCCGCGCGCGATGGATTTGAGGCCTTCAATGCCCTGGAGGACGTTCATGCTCATCAGTTTACGCGATGCGCGCGTCTTCGTTTAGCGCCGCAGCTTGGTGCGGGCTTATTCAGCACGAGCGTCGACCAGCAACGCGCATCAAGGTGCGGCGCTAAACAGTCCATCGCGGCGCGTTACCTTTTCGACACCTTCATCGGGTCCGGCTTGGCGGCCTGCATGAAGGCAGAGTCGCGTTCGCGGCAGCCGCGGCAGGAGCCGCAGGGGTCGGCGTGTTCTTCGACGCAGCTCCAGGTGCGCTCCAGCGGCGCGTTGATCTGAACGCCCAGGTCGATCACCTGCCATGCTTCCAGTTCCAGCAGCGGCGCCTGCAATTCAAGCTCCGGACGGCCAAGCGTGAGTTGGAACATCTCGTTCCATATCTGGATGAACTCGGTCGCCTGCGCCAGTTCGTCGGTGGCGGGTCCGACGCGAAGCCCGCAGTAGATGGCGGACGCTTCGTACGCCACCGCGATCGACAGCGCGGCCCCGATGAGCGGCACGAGCTGGCGAAGTTGCGGCAAAATCGGGGCGGCGATGCGCGGGTCGTTGCTCACGCTGCCGGCCAGCGTCTTGTCCTGCGACAAGGTCAGGAACGGCATCGGAACCGTGTGCTCGCGGAACGGCTTGAACACGCCCACCTGTGCGTCGTACATCGCCTTGCGGCGAGTCGGCGGGTCGTGCTTGACGACCTCGGCATGCACCATGATCGGCCGATACTTCTGCGTCGCCAGCGCGGCGGTGACGGCGGAGTTGATCGAGCCGTTGCTCAGGACGATTGCGAGGTCTTTGGCCATGCGATTATCTTCAAGCTGATTTGCGTTTGCGAGATGACGGCAGCCGCACGTTTGCGGTTTTGCGGCAGCGTTCCATCACGTCGAACGGGTCAGAAAGCGTCTCGGTCAGCTCCGCGGCGCGAAGCATGTGCCCACTCACATGAATGAGGAAACCGAACAGCGCCTCACGCCACTGCTGGCGCGTGTAGGCCTCCGGCGCATCGTACATGCGCTTCAATTGGTCAAAATCCTCAATCCAGTCGGTCATATGGAACGCAAACTCGAAGTCCGGTGGCCCGTCCGCGCCGGGCGCGGACCCAGAAAGATGACCGCCATACGCCCGGCGGATCGCCTCGAACAGACGCTGTTCACGCGTCAATCTCGGGGCTGTCTTGGATTTCTTTTTCAAACTCGATGACACGCGTCATCACCTCCAGTTCTGTTCGCGTCCCGACCATCCTGGCGTGATGTCGTATGTCGTCCAACATCGACCGCAACTCTTTTCGCCAGTAGCGGGCCAGATTGGGATCGCCAGTGTTCCTCAGTTTATCAACATGCAGCCGCACCGCCGCAAGTTTGCCCATGATTTTTTGCAGCGAGCGCCGTCGTGGAATCCCCATTGCCTCACTCTACCTGCAGGATCACTTTCAGCACGTCGTTCCGCTTCGCGACTTCCATCGCCTCGACGCCCTGCTCCAGCTTCATTCGTCGCGAGATCAGGCTGATGACATCGACCGTCTTTTCGGTCAAGGCGTTGATCGCTTCGCGGAACGGTCCGCAGCGGCTGCCGATGATGGAGAGTTCATCGATGACGATCGGGGCGAGATTCAGCGGCTTGCCTTGGGCGACGGTGCTCTTCAGCACCACCGTCCCGCGCGGCCGGACGATCTGGGTGGCGAGTTCAAACCCCGCCGCCGATCCGGTGCAGTCGACCACCACATCCTGATCATGCCGCGGTGCGATATCGCTCAGCAGCCGCGAGCGGATCTGCCATTTCTCTAGTAACGCCATTTTCTGCGGATGCTTGCCGATCACCCGAACCGGGCAGCCGACGTTTCGCAATACCTGTGCCACCAGCAGGCCCAGCCTGCCGTCGCCGAGGACGGTCACCCATGTGCGCGGGTCGATGCGGATCTGCTTGAGCACCTGAAACGCCGCCGCCAGCGGTTCGACGAAGACGGCGGAGTCGTTGTCGATGGTATCGGGCAGGGCGTGGCAATTATTGGCGGGAAGTCGGACAAGTTCGGCGAAGGCCCCGTCGTGGTTGACGATGCCGAGTACCGTTCGGTTGCGGCAATGGTTGGACAGTCCCGACAGGCACATATCGCACCGGCCGCAGACGCAGTTGATCTCGCCGGTGACGCGCTGGCCGATCAGCGATTTATCAGGCGACGCCACGACCGTGCCTACAAACTCGTGTCCCAGCACGCCCTTGTAGTTCATGTAGCCGCGGGTGATCTCGATGTCGGTGGAACAAATGCCGGCCTGATGTACCTTGATGAGCGTATCGCCCAGTTCCAGCGCAGGCTCCGCCCGCCGGGCGTCGTAGCGGAGGGATTGGTCGAAGACGAGAGCACGCATAGTGGTCAGTGGCGAGTGGTCAGTGGTCAGAGCAGAAACGCGTCCGTCTCTCACCACTGACCACTCACCACTACTATCCGAGTGGTTTGTTCGGCCCGGTGACGTAGTTCAGCCACGCGGTCTGGTCGAAGCGCTGGTCGCTGCCGGTCATGTAGCGGAGGGACTGTCGGGATTGCCAGGCGACTCCGAAATCGCGGTCGTTCAGCCCGTTGATGAGCGTACGGGCGACTTCCAGCGAGCGGTAATGCCGCAGCGCGTCGGCGGCGGCGATGCGGACGTCGACGCTTTCGCTGGTGTTGTTGACCATCTTGATCAGCGCGGGTACCGCCTGCTCGTTCGGCACGTTCGCCAGGGCTTTGGCGGCCTCCAGCCGGACTGCGCCGCTATCGTCGTCGAGGCCGTTGATGAAGACCTTGGACGCAGATGCATCGCGTGAACGGCTCAGAGCTCGCAACGCGGTGGCGCGCACGCCGGCGTCGGCATCAAACTCTGCCAGTTGCTGGTAGCGATCCGTATACGGCGCCTGTTTGCCGTAGTTGCGATCGACGAGGTTGTTGATCGCGTCGCGGCGCCGATCGGGATGCGAATCCTGCATCGCGATCGCGGCGTCCTGGGCTGATTTACCCGAAGCAAGCTCGCCCACTCGGCGCGGAAACTCGATGAAAATCTCTTTCGCCAGCCCGCCGGGTGTCGAGACGTCTGTTTCCACCGGCACGGTCGTCGGACGGGCCGGAGGCGGTGGTGGGAGCGCGTCGTCTTCGTCGCCGCCCGAAAACATCGCGCAGCCGTTCAACATCAGGCCGCTCGTCAGGCCGGCGAAGGTCAGCAAAAGCGTTTTGGCATCCAGCTTCATCAATATTCCTCAGACAACCATTCCCAGTTTCAGGCAGAGACGCGAACGGCGGCGATATCTTCGCGGTTGTACAGCGTTTCCGGCGAAACCAGGGTCGGCGGATCGACCGCAAAACCGAGAAATCGCGGGGCGAGCCGGGCAAACCGTTCGGGATCGTCGGTCACGTAGGCCGAAACGCGATCCCGATCGTCTTTTACCGCGTTGATCGCAGGCAACGCCGCGTTCTTCAATCGCGCGGCGACATCTTCGGCGCACCGCTCGGCAGAGTCAATCACCGCCACGGACTCGCCGACGATCTTGCGGATCGCGGGCTTCAGCAGCGGATAGTGCGTACACCCGAGCACCAACGCATCAATGCCGCGATCGAGCATCGGCTGAAGGTATTGCCTCAGCGCCAGTTCGATCAACGGGTCGTCGTTCGTGCGACCTTCTTCGATCATCGGAACCAAAAGCGCGGTGGGTCGCAGTAACACGCGGGCGCGGTGGCGACGGCGTTGGATCGCGATCTGGTAGGCTTTGGAGCGGACGGTGGCTTCGGTCGCGATCACGCCGATGAGCGCCTCCGGCTTGCTCGTTGAACCGGCGGCGGCGCGGGCACCGGGGTCGATCACGCCGGAAACCGTCAGCGGCGCGAACATCTGCCTCACCGTCGGTAAAGCCAGCGCCGAAGCGGTGTTACACGCGATCACGACGTGCTTCGGATTGAACTTCAGCCCCCATTCGATGATCTGCTGAACGTAGTGTGAAATCGTCTGCTTCGTCTTTGATCCGTAAGGAAGTCGGGCGGTGTCGCCGAAGTAGATGATCCGCTCGCCGGGCATGCGGCTGAGCAGAGCGCGCACGACCGTAAGCCCCCCTAAACCACTGTCCAGAACAAAGATAGGATCATCGCGAACACGCACGCTATCATTATCGGACGCTCGATGATCGTCTCTTGACAACAAATGCGATCCGTCGAACACTGAATAGTCCCGGGGCGTACAAGGAGTACCTATGTCTACACTGAGCGGCAAGCGGATCCTGATGGTCGACGACGATCAGGATATCCTCACGACCATGCAGGCGGCGTTCGAGCCGCTGGGTCCGACCATCGAAACCGCCAGCAATGGCAATAAGGCGGTTGAAATGGCGGAGAAGAACCCGCCCGACCTCATCATCCTTGACATGATGCTGCCCGGCCGCAGCGGGTTTCTGGTGCTGGAGAAGATCCAGTTTGAAAAGAGCAAGGCCAAGAAGCCCCGCAGCAGCCCGCCTTTGGTGATTATGATCACCGGAAACCAAGGCTCGCGGCACAAAATGTACGCAGAAACGCTAGGTGCCAGCGAGTATTTCATCAAGCCCGTGAAGCTCGACAAGCTGATCGCAACCGCCGAGCGCCTGCTGGGCGCTGCACCCGCGGCGACCTGATGTCGTAGTTACGATCGCGAAACAAGCCCGAAGCCCGCAACCTCCGCGCTGCCCGAAACCCCGGGCGGGTCGGAGGTTTCGTTTTTTGATGAAGTTCTCCAGTTATCGGGGTCGGGCAGATTGTCGCACCCCGCTTGCCGCTCCCCCGGCTGCGCAGCGTTAAGGTTCAATTTTGTACACTTCTTTGCCGCGTAAATGTGCCTGAAAAAACAGTGTCGAACGCGGTTTTTGCGGGAGTTCGAGTTCGAACTCCTCCTCGTAACGACCATCCGCACGCGGAGATTAATGGAGCAGAAAAAATCGTTTTTCGGCGATTTCAGGGTTGCTTGATTAAAAAATGCGCATAGAAGTATGAGACATAATTCACGTGACGGCGTGAATGTGCTGCCTGAGACGGTTCATCCGCCTTGGGCAGGCAGAAGGATTCGAGATTGGTTCGTAAGGGATTGAGTGCACCGTCCCTGCCAGTTACGTGTGAAGGACCCGGCGACTGCCCATGCCGGCTGTCTGGAACACCCCCACATTCTGTGGTGTGCATCCGCATCACCACACGGCTCAGGCGGCTTCTGACGCTTGATCCGGGAAAACGCGGGCCGCTCATTCAGTACGCGGCTTGCCGAAGCGAGATCTCCCCGAGATCTCAACATCGTGTTGACGTCGATCGGTCTGGTGACGGGTCGGCTTGCCCGCGAATCGCGAGATTCGCTGACGAGCACGTCGTCCTCCCGGTCCCCAATCGCGGGGTCCGGCAGCAGGTGGATCGACACGAGTGTTGACCGCGGCCTTAGTTGTATCGAGCCGCTTCGGAGTACCAAACGCCATGCTGAACCGCATTAAGCAGTTCTTCGCCCCCACTGCGCCCACGCTTGTCGCGTCGGCCACCAACGCCGTGATCGAAAACCTGGAAGGACGCACCCTTTTCGCGACGACATTCGATCTCGGCATCAATATCAACGACGCCTCGACCGACATCATGAACAAAGCGATCCCGAAGCTGAAGGCTTTGGGCGTGAAGTCCGTTCGCATCTGGCTCGGCACCGATTTCAAGTCAAAGAGCTGGGAAGGCCCGATGCAGCGTTGCGTCGACTACGCCAACGCCGGCTTCGACGTCATGGCAGTAGTCGTTCCGAACGGCGGCAGCATCCCCAGCGCCGCCAACGTCACCAGTTGGTTCCAGTGGGCGACGGATACGGCCCTCAAGGGCGCGGTCGATCGCTGGCAGATCGGCAACGAGCCGGATCATGACCAGTACTGGAAAGGTTCGCCCGTTTCGTACGTGAGCGGCCTTCTGAAGCCCGCGTCTGCGGTTCTCAAGTCCGAGGGCGAGACCGTCGTGTCCGCCGGCCCGAGCTGGAACACCCAGGACGTCAAGGACATGATTGACGCCGGCATGCTGAACATGGTCGATTACGTCGGCTATCACCCGTACGCCACGAACGGCTTGTACAAGACGCGTTTGAGCGAGATCAAGACCGTCATTGCCGGGCGCAAGCCGCTCTTGGCGAGCGAGTGGAACATCCGCGGCATCAGCGACAAGACCGCCTGGGCCGCCGCCGTAAAGGACGCATACCCGTACATCAAGGGCACGTTCGCAATCAACTACTACTTCGCGCTCGTCCAGAAGTACACCACGATGGCCGGACCAGCGGGCATCATTACGACCTCGGGTGCCACAACCGGCTTCTACAACGCTCTGGCTTCGGCACGCGGGCAGACGGCGTCAGTCCCGACCACGGGCAACACGCCATCGAGCACCACGGTCGCTCCTAAGATCAGCGCTTATCAGCTACTCAATCGTGACACGGGAAAGGTGATCACTGGCTACTCGAGCATCACCTCGTCGAAGTCGATCAAGCTGTCGAGCCTCCCCACCCGCAATATTGCGATCGTGGCGGTTGTGAACAGCGGCGTGAGCAGCGTCAAGTTCGTTGCCTTCGGCAAAACCCTGGTCGAGAACGCCGCCCCGTACAACACGGCCACCTGGTCCGCGAAAACGGGCAGCTATCTCATCAAGGCCACGGCGTACTCGAACGACAACGCCACGGGCACCGTGGGCAACACGCTAAGCCTGACACTGACTTTCACCTGATCCAGGCGGATCGGCAAACGCCGGTCCACCGACAATCAAGCTTGGTGATGTGTAGCTCTATCCCGTAAGCAGCGCGTGCGCCCGCGTGCGACCGCGTTGAACGGACCACCACCTGCAGTTGCATTGGCAGAGCCGTACGCGGCATTCTGATGCGCAAAAATAGTCGTTGCGAGGAATATCCGCATAAGTTCGATTTTTTGTGAAAAGTTATCGGTTATACGAGCGTCCGTTCTATAGTTGCCGCGCCTTGAGGTCGATGAAGAATCTGTAGGCGGCAACCATCGGGCTTGCCGCCGGAGGACAGGAGTCCGGGCAGGACTCAGACCTAATTTGCACCATATCCGCAGTCGGCGTGTCACACGCCTTCCGCACGAACACCGACAACGGCGTCGGCTGTTCGGAGAAGTTGCTCACCCCCCGCGACGCCGCATATCGGGTCGATCGAATCGAGCCGAGCGTCGCAAAAGCCGAGGCCATAGGCCTCAACATGTTGTTGGCGTCGTACTTCCTCCGGGATCGGAGACGCGTACGGGTGCAATGCCCGCCCGCTTCACGCGATCCCCTGCCAAATCGGCGGCAGGAGGCACGACACGAATGTTGACCGCGGCAGTGAAGGACCCAGCCACCGTTCCCCGGTTTCTGGTCGCAGCCGCATCGGAGAAACTCATTATGAAACGCACCAAAGAAGTAATCCCCGCTACCGTTACGCGCAAATTGCCCGTTTCCGCCTCAGCCTCTTCCGTGATCGAGAACCTCGAATGCCGCCGACTTCTGGCCGCAAGTTTTGACCTGGGCGTCAATGTGAACAACGGTTCCAGCGACGTGATGAACAAGGGCATTCCCGTCCTGAAGTCGCTCGGTGCCAAGAGCGTTCGCATTTGGTTCAGCCCTGATTTCAACAAAAAAAGCTTTGAAGGTCCGCTTCAGCGCGCGGTCGATTACGGCAACGCCGGGTTCGATGTGATGCTGATCTTGAACCCGTCCGGCGGCAAGGTGACGAATGCCGAAAGCGTAAAGAGCTGGTTTCAATGGGCGACCGGCAACTCCTCCCTCAAGAACGCCGTTGATCGCTGGCAGATCGGCAACGAGATCGATCACAAGAACTATTGGAACGGCTCGTTCTCGCAGTACGTCAGCAACTTCCTCAAGCCGGCTTCGGAAGTGCTGAAGAGCAAGGGCGAAGCCGTGGTGTCTGCCAGCGTGTCGTGGAACCCGCAGGACGTGAAGGAACTGGTCAACCTCGGCATCTTGAATTATGTCGATTACGTGGGCTACCACCCGTATGCCAACGGCGTCAGTGCGGTGAAGACGCGCGTCGCCGAAGTGAAGAATATCGTCGCCGGCCGAAAGCCGCTGGTCGCCAGCGAGTGGAACGTCCGAGGCTTGGAGAATAACAAGGCCGCCTGGGCGCAGGCCGTGAAGGACGTGTTCCCGACTATCCGCGACAACTTCGCCATCAACTACTACTTCGGACTGCTCAACACCACCGCCACCAACGCCGGGCCCGGCGGGATCATGAACTCCAACGGCAGCAAGACCGCCTTCTACAGTTCGCTCGCCGCCGGCATGAACGGCGGAGGCGGGGTCGGAACCATCGACGTGCCGGATAGCGGCAACACGCCCAGCGGTATCCCCAGCGTCGCGAAGCTGAGCGTCTACAGCGCAGATACCGGCGAAAAGATCATCGATTCGCTTGGTGCCAGCGGCTCGGTGATCGATCTTGCCAAGCTCGGCTCGCGCAATCTGCTCTTCGTTGCCACCACGGCATCGGGCACGTCGAGCGTTAAGTTCGTGCTCAACGGCAGTTCGTCGACTGACAACAGCGCCGCCTACGAACTGGACAACAAAGCCGTTTACGCCGGCACCCACACGCTGACCGCCACCCCTTATGCGTCCGACAACGCCGCCGGCACGAAGGGCTCGACGCGTACCTACAAGTTCACGGTGAAAAACTCGCCGAGCACGGGCACTGTCACCAACCCGCCGGCCACAGGTCAACCGACGGTCACGAAGTTCGCGTTGTTCAACGCCGACACCAACAAGACCGTCGCCGGTTATGAATCGATCGACGCCGGCGAAAGCCTCGACTTGGCGAAAATCGGGACCAGCAATCTGGCGATCGTCGCGTACACCTCCGGCGATGCAGACAGCGTGAAGTTCAAGTTCAATGGCTCAACCGTGATCGAATCCATAGCGCCGTACGCCGTCTTCGGCGATGGCCCCAGCGGCGATCTGTACGGAAAGAAGCTAACAACCGGCACGTACACGATCACCGGTCAAGCCTTCAGTGGCACGAATGCGACAGGCACCGCCGGCGCCACCAAGGCGGTTACGTTCTATGTCAAGAACGGCTCGACCACCGGAACGACCCCAACGATCCCTACGATCCCAACGACCAGCGCGCCGAAGGTAAACAGCATCAGCCTGCTTAATGCCGCCACGCGCAAGATCATCAGCGGCTACGACAACATCTCGGCTTACAGGTCGATCAAGATTTCGTCGCTGCCGACCAAAAACTTGATCGTGCAATACAACGTTGCGGGTTCGACCAACAGCGTGAAGTCAACGGCATTCGGCAAGACCATTGTTGAGAACGATGCGCCGTACACCACCAACACATGGAATGCGACGGCCGGCACTCACACGATCAGAGGGACGCCTTACATAAAGGACAACGCTGCCGGGACCGCTGGTTCGACGCTCTCGCTACAGCTCAAGTTTTACTGATCCTGAATCGTCCCATAACAATGCTTAGGGAGCACCGCGGCCGGAGGGGCCGCGGTGCTTCTGTTTTTGTTGACACGATCGCGTCGAGCGAACAACATGCTGCGGGGCCTCTCTCTCGGGCTGACGCATATGCGACCTCTCTCATTTCTGCTCATCGCGTCCACGCTGATGCTGGCTGGCTGTCCCTCGTCGCAATCGCCTGTTGCGGCCAGGGCACCGGGCGCTCAACCGATCGCGTTTCAGTTGCAGCAGCAGGACGACTCCCTTCAGGACCAGCGCGTGCGGACGTTGCTGGATTTCGAATCCGAAAGCGATCTGGTCTTCGCCGTACCCGCCGGAACCATCGGGCTTGATCGCGCGGCGCACACCGGGAGTTCGGCCCTAAGGCTCCAGGGCTCGTCAGTTACCTTCAAAGTGTCGTCGGTGCTCTTCGGCACAAAGTTTCCTGAAAACTGGACGCTGCTCGGCGGGTACGTGCGTCCGCAGTTCGACACGCCGGTGACCGTCGAATTGTGGAGCGGCCAGACCGTCGTGGCGCGGTCTCGCACCACCGTTCAAGCCTCGCGATGGACGTTCGTTGGCGTCGACCTGACCGCCAGCGACAACAAGTCACTCGCGGCGGCGGGGAGCGAGCCGCTGCGCCTACAGATGACCTTCGAATCGGTCGGTGCGCTAGCGGGCACGAACATCGACGACGTGCTGCTCATCGACAACAACAAAACCCTGCTCGATACCCTCGCTTCGGGTGCCGGCGGGTGGAAGATCTCGCGCCGCGGCTACACGACCACCATCGACGCCCCCGGCCGGTTTAAGATCGACGCCTTGGCGGCGGCGACGAATGACAAGGGGTGGCTGTTATCGGAGTTGGGTGCGATGCGCGTAATCCTGCGCAGCGCCGGCCCGGTGAAATACTGGGTTCTCTATAACGACGGCCGGTTCATTGAGGACGGTCGCCTGAGCGTGAAAGGCGCCTCAGGTGCTGCCGTGATCGAATCTCACGCGCGCCCCGCCGACGTGGAGGTGGACGAAGCGACCGGCAAGCTCGACGTCCACACCGAAGGCGATGCCAATAACGACGGCTACAACGAACTGCGCGGCAGCTATCAACTGGTTGCCCGCGCCCCGCGGCTGCAATTGAAGATCAAGCCCGCCGGCGTCCCTGCGGCCGCCCCGGTGCTGGAGATCCGCGGCCTGCCCCCGGGGGATGTTTCGGCGATGGTCGAGGGACGCTTGATCGAGCCCTCCTTCCGACTTCCCGACGGCCGGGTGCTGCTCACCCTGCCGCTGCACATCGACCGCCCGATGGCCGTCACCGTCCGATCCACGCCCGCGCCCTAACGCCGCACACCGCCCCCCAATTATTGGCCGCCCTATTCGCTACCACCGGCAAATTCTGCGCCGGAGTAGTTAACTCCCTATTCCACCGAGTCGAAACAGACTAGGGAGCGGAAGACCGTGCCGATGCAGAACAGTCGTGGCAACATCGATCACCACCCCAGCGAGGAAGTCTCGGCACTCGAGCGACTCTACGCCCGCAAGCCGTGGTATCGTGTCATCTCGCAGAAGCTGGGGCTTCAGGCCAAACTGGTTATCGCATTCGTCTTGATGATCGTGCTGGCGCTCGGCGGATTTCTGCTTTTGTCGGTTCGTGAAACCGGCGAACGCATGGTCGGCGAGGTGAACGGTCAAGCCCGGCAGATTTCACTGGCGCTGGGGGCACTGGCGTCGGATTCACTCCAGAACGCCCGAACCGATCACCTTAAAGCGGTCGCTACCGACCTGATCCGCGGAAGCAGCAACGTGGTGGAGGTCGTCTTCTACGACGCCACCGGCAAGCCCGTGGCCGGGCATTCACGCGACGGGCAGCAACCCGGCCCGTTCGATCCCAAGAACACGTCATCGCTCGGCCAGGTCGTACACACGCGCGACCGAGTCGGGGAACGCGTGGGGATGATCTCGCCCGTCTTTTCGTCGCAGGACCAGCGGATCGTGGGCTTTGTCCACGTTGACATCACCACCGAACAACATGCCAAGCAAGTCCTTTCTGCCGCCCGGACGGCATTGCAGGTGGGCGTGGTACTCGTACTTTTGACCATTCCCGGCGTCTGGCTCCTGGTCCGGCGAATCTTTCTGCCCATCCGGCTGCTCCTTCAGGCAGCTCGGCAGATCGCCGGCGGAAACCTGGAATGCCGGGTGGAAACCGATCGCCCGGACGTCATCGGCGACCTCGCCCGCGCGTTCAACGACATGTCGCGCACCGTCCGCCATCAGCAGGAAGCGCTCCGCCAGGCCAACCTTAAGCTCGGCGACGCCAACCGCGACCTGGAATCCAAGGTCGAGCAGCGCACCGTCCAGTTTGAATCCGCCAACAAGCGATTGAGTGCCGAGATCGCGGAGAAGGAAGACTTCCTCCGTGCCGTCTCGCACGATCTGAATGCACCGCTGCGCAACATCAGCGGCATGGTCACGATGCTGCTGATGAAGAAGAAGGACACGCTCGACGCAGACACGATGCACCGCTTGGACCGCATCAAGAAAAACGTTGAAGTGGAAACCGATCTAATCAACGAACTGCTCGAGCTGTCGCGAATCAAGACCCGCCGACAGGCGATGGAACCGGTGAACCTTGAAGAAATGATCTGGGACTTGCGCGGCATGTTCGAGAACGATCTGAAGACGCAAGACATCCACCTCATCGTGGATACCGCGTTACCGACGCTGCATGCCGAGCGGGCGCGGGTGCGCCAGGTGTTTCAAAACCTGATCGATAACGCCATCAAGTACATGGGGGACGGCGAGACCAAGGAAATTCATGTTGGCTGCCAGATCAGGTTGAGCGAGGCGGAATACTACGTCCGCGATACCGGCGTGGGCATCGATGCCGAGGACGTCAGCAAGGTGTTCTTCGTGTTCCGTCGCGGCAAGAACACGGCGTTGCAGAACGTCACGGGTAAAGGCGTGGGGCTGGCGAGCGTGAAAAGCATCGTTGAGACGTACTCGGGGAAGATTTGGGTTGAGAGCGAACTGGGCAAAGGGAGCACGTTCCGGTTCACGATCAATGGACAATATGTACCAGCGACGAACGGCGGTTCGAGGACGAACCGCGCGATCGAAAGCCGCGCCGAAGCGGCGTGAGGACGGGTAGCAATGACTGCGAATCAATGCCACAAGGCGAAAGTGTCTGATACGGGAGAACGAATCATGTTGGACGCCAACAACAAACCAGTCTCGATTCTGCTGGTGGACGACGACCCCGACTGCCGGATGCTCATCCGCGACGCGATCAGCGAATGCAAGGTGAGCAACGACGTCTGGGAAGTCAGCAACGGGCAGGAAGCGCTTGATCTGCTCACCAGGCACCGCGACGACTTCGCGTCGCTGCCCGGGCTGATCTATCTCGACATCGAGATGCCCCGGATGAACGGGCTTGAGACGCTCGCGAGGATCAAAAGCGACGAAAAACTCCGCCATATCCCCTGCGTCATGATGACCGGCGTCAGCGAAGACGAACAGATGCGAAAGGCCGCAGAACTGGGTGCCAACAGCTACACGCTCAAGCCGGCGAATGCCGAACAGTTTCTAAAAACCGTGCTCGCGAGCACAAACTACTGGCTGGCGATCCACCAGTATCCGGACCATCACTTGCCGCAATCTCAGTGCAGGCGTTGAGGCAGGCAATCTGTAGCGTTCATGCCGACGCGCCGAAGCGCGAAGAAACAGAACGACTATCTTGCATGTGTCGAGTCTGAATCGTAAGTCTTGCTTGGTCAGGGACGTATAAACGTGCAAACACTT
>JBBQQZ010000050.1:0-14899 GCA_038215325.1 Tepidisphaerales bacterium
CCCCAGCGGATGGAGCGGTTTGTCGATCTGCTGCTGAGCGAGGCTGACCTGTGGAAACGCGATACGCCGCTCTCCCCGCGCACGGTCTTTTTCGGGGGTGGGACGCCGTCGCTGTTGCCGAACGAATCGATGCGGCGGCTGATCGTGGGGATTCGAGAACGGTTCGATTTCTCCCGGCTAGAAGAATGGACGATCGAGATCAATCCCGCGACGGCCGATCTGGATTATCTCCGCATGCTGCGGTCGCTGGGCGTGAATCGGCTGAGCTTTGGAGCGCAGTCGTTCGACCCGGCAGAGCTGAAAATCCTTGAACGCCACCACGACCCGACGGACGTCGATCGCAGCATCGAACTGGCGCGGCGGGCCGGGTTCGAACGGCTGAACGTCGACCTCATCTACGCGATCCCGGGGCAGACGATCGATTCGTGGAAACGATCGCTCGAACGGGCGCTGGCGCTCGGGATCGATCATCTGTCGTGCTACGGATTGACGTACGAATCCAACACGCCCATGGCCGTCCGCAAGCGCCTCGGTGAGTTCGAGCCGGCGGCGGATGAGTTGGAACTGGAGATGTTCAAGCTGGCGCGCGATATGCTCAGCGCCCGCGGGATCGAGTGGTACGAGATCAGCAACTACGCCCGCGCCGGGCAGGAATGCCGACACAACCTCGTCTACTGGACCGGCGGGAACTACGTCGGCATTGGCCCGAGTGCGGCGTCGCATGTGGAGGGGCATCGGTTCAAGAATCGACCGCACCTGGGCGAATGGGAACTGGCCGTTCCGTCGGGCGACCTGCCGGTGGTCGAGCACGAACTGCTCACGCCCGCCCAGCGCGCCAGCGAGCGCGTGATGCTGGAACTTCGCCTGCGCAAAGGCGTGCGGTTCGCGGACCTGGTCCGATATGATGATTTCAACGCTCGTACGCATTATGCGGACGTGCTTTCAAGTCTCGCCTCGCTGGGCCTGATTGCGCTCAACAGCGAAGGATTCCGCCTGACCGAGCCCGGATTAAACGTCGCCGACGCCATCGCCGGCGAGTTTGCCTGAGCGATAACAACGCAGATTTTCCAGTCGATATTAAGCCCCCCGCCCGTTTCGTCGATGTCTTTGATGCGGGGCCGTCCTGCGCCCGCAAGTCTGTCAGGCGCTTTGCAGCTTCGCCGGTTTGCCCGGCTTGACTGTGAATCGTAATTCGATGTCGGAGACGTGCGCAATGCTGGGATTCGTCAAGAGCCTGTTCGCCACCAAGCCCGGTCCGATCGGAATCGATCTGGGGACCGACACGCTCCGTCTCGCCCAGTGCATCAACGACGGCAAAGAATGGCAACTGATCGCCGCCGCGTGTACGGACGTGCCGTCGGGCGTGCGGACGAGCGCGGAGTCGCTCAACCAGTTCGTGGTCGAAGCGCTTCGCGAGCTGATGCACCAGGGCAAGTTCAAAGGCCGCGAGGCAATCCTGTGCGTGCCGTCGACCGACCTGATCATCCAGCACATTCGCATGCCCAAGCTGGACGATAGCGAAACGAAAAAGACGCTCCCGTGGGAACTGAAAGGCAAACTCCCGATCGATCCCAACGGCGCGGTGTTGCGTCACCTGATCGCCGGCGAAGTGCAGGTCAACAACGAACCGAAGAACGAAGTCGTCGTGATGGCGACGCCGCGATCCACGGTCTCGAACCTGCTCCAAATCTCCGCCAAGGCCAAGATCGAAGTGATCGGCATGAACGTTGAGCCCAAGGCGGTGGTCGACTGTTTTGGCCACGTTTACCGGCGAAAAACCGATGCCGATGTCGTGAGCTGTTTCATCGACATCGGCTGCAAATCCACCCGCGTCACCATTGCCCGTGGCGGGCTGATCGTTTTCGCCCGCGCGATCCCGATCGGCGGGGATACGTTCTCGCAGGCGGTTGCGGACGCGATGCACATCAGCTTTGAACAGGCCAAGCTGCTGCGCATCAAGCTTGCCAGCACGCCGATCGCCCGGCCGCAACCGTTCATCACCCGGCCTGAGCCGGTTGCGGCAGAGGAGCCGCCTTCGGAGAACCACTCGTTCGCGCTGCTGGGTCTGGCCCCGCGCCAAGACCGCCGCCACGTCGTCGAACCGGTCGCGATCGTGCCCCCATCGCTCCCGGACGACCAGGCCGACCAGCTCCGCCTGGTCGACGCCGCGTACGCCAATCTCATCACGCATCTCTGCGACGAACTGAACCTTTGCCGGCGCTACTACGAAGCAACCTTCGCCCAGCACCCCGTCGACCGAATCATCTTCATCGGCGGCGAATCGCGGCAGCGAACGATGTGCCAGGGGATCGCGCAGACGCTGGGTCTCGCGGCGCAGCTTGGCGATCCGATGGTCCGCATGGGCAAGACGACCGAAGTGGGTCCGGAGAGTGGGATCGATCCGAAACAGCCGCAGCCCGCGTGGGCGGTGGCGCTCGGATTGTCCATGGGTCCGGTCGCGGCGGAACAACCGCTGGCCAAGAGTGCATAGACGAAACGAAGTTGAGGCGACTATGAACGCACCGAACCAGCTCAGCTTTCTTCCGGACGACTACCTCGTCCGCAAAGCTCAGCACCGAACCAACCTGATCTGCGCGACGCTGTTTGTCGTGATGATCTCCGCTATCGCTGTGGCGTTCACCACCGCGGAGCGCGGGCTTCGCGATGCCGAGCGTCGCCATGCCGCGATCGACCAGCAATACACCGACGCCGCCCGCCGCATCGCCGAGATGAAGCAGTTGCAGGATCGCCAGAAGGTGCTCGCCCGCCAGGCGGACCTGGCGGCGTCGCTGCTGGACCGGGTTCCGCGGTCGTACATGCTCGCCGAGATCACCAACAAGCTTCCCGGCGGCGTATCACTTCGGGACATGGAACTTGGCCGGAAGAAGAAACTCGCGACCAATGCCGCCGTGGACAAGAAGACGGCGTTCGCCAGGAAGAAAACCGCCAAGCCCGGCGTGACCGCGAAAGAATTGCAGCTCCCCCCGCCTCCGGAGCAGTTCGATTCGCTGATCAAACTGACCGGTATCGCGGCCAATGACGCGCAGGTGGCGATGTTTGTCACGAACCTCACCGAGTCGAATCTGTTCACGGACGTCAATCTGCTGCTCAGCGCCCAGCTCGAGCGCACGGAAGGCGATCTCCGCAAGTTCAACCTCGAAATGCAGCTTAGCCCCACCGCCGACATCCGGCCGGCGGCGAATGCGGCTCCGGCCACTCTCACGCAGGTGCAGCAATGAAAATCGGCCTTCGCGAAATCATCTTCTTCAAGCTCATGATCGCGCTGCTGCTGGCGTCGTACTTCTTTGGCTTCAAGCGAATGCAGGAGAAGCGCCTGTCGTACGAAACCGAGATCGCCACCAAGCAGCAACGCCTGGCCGATCTCGCCCGCGCCTCGCGCGACATCGACGACATGACCCAGCGGCTGAAAAAGCTCGAGCAGGCGATCAATATCTTCGAGAAGAAGCTGCCAGCAGAGCAGGAAGTCGACAGCATTCTCAACCACGTGACGACGCTGGTCGAACGTCACAAGCTTTACAGCAAGAGCTTCAAACCGAACCCGAAGATGGTGATCGGCCCGAACTTCCGCGAGCGGCAGATCGAACTCACGCTCAACGGAAACTTCTTTGGCTTTTACGCCTTCCTGCGCGACATCGAACGTCTGGAGCGCATCATCAAGATCACCGACATGAAGCTCACGCGCATCGACGAACAGGACGGACAGATGCAGGCCGTCATGAAGATGAGCATCTTCTTTGATCCCGGCGGCGCAAGCGTGGCGTCGAGCAACTAGATGTAGGGCACGCGATTGCGTGCCGAGCGACCGACCGGCACGCAATAGCGTGCCCTACGTGAAGAGACTGACCATGAGCGAAAACGAAACCAACGAACCCGCCATCGCCGAACCGTCTGACGTGATGAGCGACGAACTCGCCGGCGAGACGAAGAAGCGCCCGTCGCGCGGCACGGTGGTGCTGGGCGTGCTGTTTCTTGCGGCCTTGGGTGGCCTGGCGTTGATGCACATGCGGGCCGGCCCTTCCACCGCACAGGCATCGAGCGAGGCCGCCATGACCGTCAACAGCTTCCTCGGCGATGGCAAGAAGAACCTCGCGTCCATGCAGGCCAACCTGAACGACACCGACAAGCTCGTCGCCCAGTTCCGCGCCTTCCCCGCCGCCGCCCAGGTGCCGCTGGAGGATTTGAAGCGGAACCCGTTCAGCGACACGAAGAGCGGCATGAAGCCCGTGGATCAGAACGCCAACGCCGACCGTCAGGCAAAGCTGACCGAGGCACTCAAGCACGTCGGTACGTTGAAGCTGCAGTCGATCATGTTCAGCGAGACGAATCGCTCGTGCATGATCGACGGCAAGTTTCGTGCCGAGAACGACGCGTTCGATGATTTTGTCGTCGAACGCATCAACGCATCGAGCGTGATCGTCAAGACCGCCGGGTTTCGGTTCGAGCTAAAGGTGAAGAACTGATGTTCGGCAAACGCTCCTCCAACACCGCCGCCGCGATCGACGTGGACGATGGGTTCGGCGCCGTCGAGCAACTATGGGCTCCGCCCACGCAGTCCGCGGTTAAGACGGTCGAGCAACTGCTGCTGGATCGTGGGCACATCGCCGAGGAGCAACTGCTTCAGGCCCGCAACGTCCAGCGACAGACGCCCGGCAAAACGATCGCGCAGATACTGCTAACGATGTCCGCCGCGACCGAGCAGCAGATCCTCAGCTCCCAGGCGCAGACGCTCGGGTTGGCGTTCGAGAACATCGAGAAATCGAAGGTCGAGCAGCAGGCATTCGATCTTCTGCCCGTGGAATACATCCGCCAGCACTTGGTGCTCCCCTTCCGCATGGAAGGAACGGCGGTCGTCGTCGCCGTGACCGAGCCGACGAACGTCTTCCTGATTGACGAGGTGAAGCGCAAGCTGAAGCGCGAGATCAAGCTGATCGTCACGCTGCCCGGCGATATCACGCGCGTGGTGGAGCAGATCGCCTCGGGCGACAGCGATATTCGCGTCGACGAGATCATCAAGGACATGGCCGAGGACGACGTCCAGCTCGTCAAGGAGACGGTGACCGACGACATCACCGACCTTGAAAAAGCCGGCTCGGAATCGCCGGTCATCCGCTTCGTCAACTACGTCATCCATGACGCGATCAAGCAAGGCGCCAGCGATATTCACATCGAGCCGAAGGAGAAGGCGCTTAAAGTTCGTTACCGCATCGACGGCATCCTTTTCGAGGCGATGAACCCGCCTCACACGATGGGGCCTGCCATCACCAGCCGCCTGAAGATCATGGCGAACCTGGACATCTCCGAACGCCGCCTGCCCCAGGACGGTCGGATTCGAGCCGTCGTCCAGGACCGCAAGG
The DNA here is from genome assembly GCA_038215325.1 of Tepidisphaerales bacterium. Taxonomy (GTDB): domain Bacteria; phylum Planctomycetota; class Phycisphaerae; order Tepidisphaerales; family Tepidisphaeraceae; genus BPJO01. The sequence continues at coordinate 5,376 of JBBQQZ010000050.1, forward strand.
TCGATCTGCGCATGAGTACGCTCCCGACCGTCTCCGGCGAGAAGGTCGTAATGCGCATTCTCGACAACCGATCGATCAACGTGAAGCTCGAAGACCTCGGCTTCAGCGACCAAGCCCTGACGATCTGGAAGAACCAGGTCGATCAGCCGCACGGTATCTTGCTGGTCACCGGGCCGACGGGTTCGGGAAAAACGACCACGCTCTATTCGTCCCTGCGACAGATGGACGCGCAGAAGTTGAACATCAGCACGGTCGAAGATCCGGTCGAGTATCACCTGTCGAGCGTCAATCAGACGCAGACGCACGAAAAGATCGGCATGACGTTTGCCAGGGCATTGAAGGCGCTGCTGCGTCAAGACCCGGACGTGGTGATGCTGGGTGAAATTCGCGACCAGGAAACCGCGTCGATCGCGGTGCAGGCGGCGCTCACCGGCCACCTGGTGCTCAGCACCCTGCACACGAACGACGCGCCGTCGTCGGTCACACGACTGATCAACGTCGGCGTCGAACCCTACCTGATCTCGGCGGCGCTCAATGCGGTGCTGGCGCAGCGGTTGGTCCGGAAAATATGCCCGCATTGCAAGGAACAGGTCGATCCGAGCGACGAAGTAAAAGAGTTTCTTCAGATGCAGGGCTTTCCGTCCGAGAAGATCTGGAAGGGCAAAGGTTGCGACCGCTGCCGCAAGACCGGGTACGCCGGACGGTTGGGCATTTACGAGATGATGGTGATGGATGACGGCATGCGCGACATCATCACGCGAAATCCGGACGTGAACCAACTGCGAAAGCTGTGCCGCGAAATGGGCCTGGTGACATTGCGGGAAGACGGATTCGCCAAGGCAATGAACGGGCTGACAACGGTCGATGAAGTACTCAGAGTGACAGAGAACGCGATGTAGGAGTGGGGAGTGGTTAGTGGCGAGCGGCGAGCAGAAGACGCTCACGCTTGTCTGACCACTCGCCACTGGCCACTGGCCGCTGAACTATGATTAACGACATCCTTCGCAACGCCGTATCGATGAAGGCCTCCGACGTGCATATCAACGTCGGCTCGCCGCCGCTGTTTCGCATCCATACGGTGGTGCAGAACAGCGACTTCCCCATCGTCACCGCCGAGGGGGCGCATCGGTTGCTGAAGGAAATACTGAAGGAGGAGCACCGCTGGGAGGCTTTTAACAAGCTGCGCGACAGCGACTTCTCCTACGAGATCCCCGGCGTCGGCCGATTCCGCGTCAACGCGCATTATCAACGTGGGACGATCGCCATCAGCATTCGTACGATCAACGACAAGGTCCGCAAGATCGAGGAGCTGTACCTGCCCGAGATCGTTTCGCGCCTGACCTACCTGCCGCGCGGACTGATCCTGGTGACCGGCCCGACCGGTTCCGGCAAATCCACCACGCTCGCCGCCATGGTCGATGCGGTGAACCGGCGCGAATCCGGGCACATCATCACGCTCGAAGACCCGATCGAATACGCATTCCACTCCGCCAAAAGCGCGATCGAGCAGCGCGAAGTGGGATCGGACGTGCCGAATTTTGAGAGCGGTCTGCGTCATGCCCTGCGTCAGGACCCGGACGTGATTCTGGTCGGCGAAATGCGCGACCTTGAAACGACCTCCGCCGCCATCACCGCCGCCGAAACCGGTCATCTGGTGTTCAGCACGCTGCACACGGTCAACGCGCCCCAGACGATTGAGCGTATCATCGATATCTATCCCAGCGACCAACAGAACCAGATCCGCTCGATGCTCGCCAACACGCTTCAGGCGGTCATCAGCCAGACGCTGTTCAAGCGCGTCGACCAGCCGGGCATGGTGCCGGCGGTCGAGATCATGCTTTGCACGCCGGCGGTGCGAAACTGCGTTCGCGAGAACCGCATTTTCGAAATCCCGAACATCATCAGCACCAGCCGCGCGATCGGCATGCAGACGTTGGATGACAGCATTAAGCAGTTGTTCGTGAACGGCTACATCGCCCGCGACGACGCGATCGCCCAGGCGGCGCACCCGGAGAAGTTGGAACGGTCATTGGCCGCATGATGTAGGGGCGACGCACGCGTCGCCCGGTTTTGCAGGAGGCGGGCGACGCATGCGTCGCCCCTACGAAGATGCCGAGCTACCGATACGAAGCGAAAGATCAGTCCGGCAAGGTGATCACCGGCGTGGTAAACGCCGGGACGCTGGCGGAAGCCTCCGCGCAGCTCCGCTCCGGCGGTAAGTTCATCCTCGCGCTTCAGCCGGCGGACGACCGGGCGGCGCGGAAGGGCCGCGGGTTCTCGCTCTCCTTCGGGCCCGGCGGCAAAGAAGTGCATAACTTCACCTCGCAACTGGCGGTGATGATCAAGGCGGGCATCTCGCTCCGCGCCGCGATCGAAGGCATCAGCGAACAAACCGAGCATCCGAAGATGAAGATGATGCTCGTGCAGATCAAGAAGGACGTCGAATCGGGCAAGCAGTTCTCCGAGGCGCTCGGCCGCTATCCGAAGACGTTCGGCATGCTCTACATCAACATGGTGAAGGCGTCAGAAATGACCGGCGGCCTGTCGCGCATGCTGGAGCGTATCGCGGGGTATCTGGCGCAGCAGATCGAAACGATCTCGATGGTCCGCGGCGCGATGATCTACCCCGGCATCATCGGCGGGCTTGCGGTCTTCACGACCATCTTCCTGCTGACCTGGGTGCTCCCGCGCTTCATGACCATCTTCCAGGGCAAGGAAGACGCCTTGCCGCTACCGACCAAGTTCCTGCTGGCCTCCAGCAACTTCATGGTCAACTACTGGTGGGTGCTGCTGATTGCCACGATCGCCGGGGCGTGGGGCGTGTACATGGTGCTGAAGACGGAGTGGGGCAAGCTTAGCTTCGATAAGCTGAAACTGTCGATTCCGCTATTTAAGAAGCTGTTCCGCGCGCTGTACATCAGCCGGTCGCTGCACACGATGGGCCAGCTTATCAACGCCGGCGTGCCCATGCTCGACACCATCGCCATCACCGCCGAAATCAGCGGCAACGCGTTGTACCGAAGGCTGTGGCGAAACGTCTTCGCCTCGGTCAAACAGGGCAAGAAGATCGCCGCCCCGCTCCAGAGTTCCAAGCTACTGCCCCGATCGGTTGTTCAGATGATCGGTGCGGGTGAAGAGTCCGGTAAACTGGGCGAGGTGCTCGACGAAGTCAGCGAGTTTTATGCCCGCGAACTGAAGAGCGTCATCAAATCCGTCACCGCCATGATCGAGCCGCTCATGATCGTGATCATGGGTTCGGTCGTCGGTTTCATCGCGATGAGCATCATCCTCCCGATCTTCAAGCTGTCGTCGATCATGGCGAAGTAGGCCAAGAAGGGCATGGGGGCATGGGGCAAGCGAAAGCACGAATTTGCTTGCCTCTTGGCTCTTGCCCCCTGCACCTTGCCCCTGATTACTTCCTTGCATCCGTCGGAGTTGTATCGGACATCTGACTGTCATGCGCGTCCGTACTCGTCAATCTCGGGGCTTTACGCTGATCGAAGCGGCGATGACGACCGCGATCATCGGGATCGCCTTCGTCTCCGTACTCGAGCTGTTCACCGCCTGCACGAAGCAGAACAAGGTCGCCGCCAGCTCGACGGTGGCGATGATGCTTGCCCAGCACATCCAGGAATCGCTCGTCAGCCTCCCCTTCACCGACCCGAATCCCCTGTCGGCCACGTTCGGCGCCGAGACCGGCGAGACGCTCGCCACCTTTGACGACGTCGATGACTTCAACGGCATGACCTTCAACCCCCCGATCGATGCCGGCCGGACAGAGATCGAGGGGCTGGACCAATACTCGCAGGTTATCACCGTCACCAACGCCAACCCCGCCCGACCCTCCGCCACCGGCACCGCTGGCAGCGCAGTGCGGGTGCGGGTGGTCGTGACGTACCAGGCAAACGCAGCGGCCCCGGTCGAACAGGTGTACTCGTATTCGTGGCTGACGATGAATCAGTGAGGCGGCCTTTATGACACACGCGCAACCCCGCACCAAACCGCATTGGGATCATGTCTGTCCGAACATGATCCCGATGCTCCCGGCTCGTCGTCGCGGTGCGACGGCGGTGCTGGCGATGTTGTTTTTGATGGTCGCGACGACGCTCACGGTCGGCATGTTCGCGATGACGCAGACGAACGTGCAGTCGGCGAAAAACCTGTCGGACGTCACCCGCGCCCGCGCCGCCGCCGAAAGCGGGATGCAGTGGCTTCAGTGGCGTTTCAATCGCATGGCGCGTCCGAAGACGACTGCGGGCGTGATCACCGATTCGGTCGCGCAGTCGCTCTGGCCGTCGATCCGATCGGCGATCGTCGCGGACTTCAACACCCTTGTACTCCCGGCCGAGCGTGCGACCACCACGTCCACCACGTCCGTTAGCTCTTCCAACATCAACCTTGATGGCGGGCAGACGTTTTCGCTCGATATTGAGCAGGACCCGACCGACGCCCGCATCCTCAATGTCACCAGCACCGGCCGCTACGGAACGGCGGAGCGGGCGGTGTCGATGAGCTTCCAGATCGACAAAAAAATCCGCTTCGCGATTGTCGGCAAGGTGCCGATCCAGCTCGGCCGCAATACGATTGTCGAAGGCCCGGTCGCCATGGGCACCGCCAACAAGTACCCGCCGATCCTATCGCTGTCGGACTTCACGCACCTGAATTCAACGCTCGCCAACCGCATCACAAGTTGGCAGGCGCTGCTGGAATCGCAGAACGCCGACTACGACGGCATGATCAGCGCCAACGACACCACGCGTTACAACGCCGCCGTCAGCAACGGGTTCACCGACTACGACCAGAACGGGTACCTCGACGAACTCGACATCTTCATCAACCACTACGACAACAACGCCGACCGCGCCGTTTCTCACTCCGAATTCACCAACCCCACCACCGGCAAGCTCTACGACGAAAACCTCTTCAAGGCGATCGACACGCTCGGCGGCCCGTTGTTCGCCGGCGACACCGAGCGGTTGGGCCTGGAGGACGACCAGATCGATTCTTCCGACGCCTACGCCAAGATCCGCGGGCAGATCGTCATGATGACCAGCGCGGCGGCGTGGCAGAGCAACCTGGGGTCGGGCAAGAGCATCCACGACATGATCGTGGGTCCGGTCGTGCCTTATTCGCCCGGCGTTCCGGCGGTGAAGTTCAGCGCCAGCAGCACCGACGTGATCGACCTGTCGCCAGAAAACTTCGAAGAAGCCGCTGCCAATTTCCGCACACGCAGCGGGTCCAGCGCCGGTACGCCCGCCAAGACCGCCACGCTCCTGGCCAACCGCACCCTCGCCGTCGCCGACGCCAATGCAGGCACGTCGCAGGAACGCACGCCGTACGGGTCGGTCAGTTACCAGGCGACTTATCGACGCCCGGTCTTCCGGAACATGACGCTGCGTAATGTGATCATCCCCAAGGGCCTGAACGCGCTGTTCGACAACTGCGTCTTCGATGGCGTGACCTTCGTCGACGGCGAACGCGACATCAAGACGTCCGGCGGTTCGGTCACCACCAGCGCCAGCAATGGAATGAGCTGGTCGCAGCGGAAGATCAGCGGCGACACCTTCTCGAAGGATAAGGTGCTGCTCGCCACCGGTACGCCTACGAGCGGGCAGTCGATCACGCAGGGCTCGCAGAACGGCAACAACCTGCGTTTCAACAACTGCACGTTCAACGGCCCGCTGGCAGGCAACTACGCGACGGCGTACACGCACTTTGCCAACTCATGGGAGTTCACCGGCGCAACGCTGTTTGACAATCAGGTCGATGCGACCGCGACCATCGTCAGCCCGCAGGTGAACATCGAAATGGGTTCGTTCACCAACCCCGACGCCGCGCCCAGCACGCTGGTGGGTGTGGTGGTGGCGGGCAACCTGGATATACGTGGGACGAGCATCGTCGATGGCTCGATCATCGTCACCGGCGACGGTGCCGGCAATACAACCCTCGGCTACTTCGGCCCCAGCGATGGCGACACCAACCCCTCGGCGCTACCCGAAGGCGGCTACGGACGCCTCAACATCCGCTACAACCCCAACCGCGCCCTGCCCGACGGCATCAACGTCGCCATCGACATCACCGCCGACGCGACCACGTATCGGGAGGGAACGTGAAAAACCAGAACAGAAGTGGTGAGTGGTCAGTGGTCAGCCCGTTGCGATCCCTCGCCACTCGCCACGCGCCAGTCACCACACGCCGTCGCGGCGTCGGCCTCGCTGAACTGCTGATCTGCATCGGCATCACCGCCGCGCTGCTGACGGCGGCGGCGGTGGCGATTGATGCGTCGCTCAAGGCGTATTCGGTCAACCAGGTTCAGGCCGAGACCATGCACCGGGCGCGGCTGGCGCTGCACCGCCTGAGCACGTACATCCGCACGAGCACCGAGCATTCGCCGATCACCGAGACGCTGGTCGAGGATTTCACCGAAGGCCAGACCGTCACCGACACCGGCATTGCCCTGTTCGATGCGGACGGCGAGGAACTCACCTTCCGCTACGACGCCTCGGCGGGGCAACTGATCGTTAGGGAGAACGACACCGATCACGTGCTGCTGCGCGGCGTGACCGTCTTCACCATCGGCATGACCCCGGTGCGCTCCGCCACCAGCATCAAGACCGGCGGCGGGTTTGACCTGCTCACCCGGGCGACGATCACCTTGACCGTCCAATTCCAAGGCGACTTTGCCGACACGCAAGGCAGCGAAACGTCGCGGACAGTGACACTTTCGACCTCCGTCACGCCTCGCCGCGCGATTTAACATCCCCTGCGACAAAATGCACCCACGGCGTCGCGGCACGCTTGTTCCGATAATTCGCCAACTGTATCGCAGCTGCGCGCTGCGGTCCGTGCGAACCTGACACCTGTTTCGGTGGTAAACGGGGTCGCGGGTTACGCGGCAAAGTAATGTCGTAAGCGTTTTTGCCAGTCAAACTTACGTCGTCGAATCGGACCGCCGAAATAAGTAACAGAGGCGTGACGTCTGATGGGCGTGACGCCGCGTGACTGATAAAGCCGGTGGCCATCTACGCCGAAACAAGAATCTGAACGGTAGCCAGCATGAACGGATCCTCTCGCGAAGCCATCCGACCCGCCCGCATCTCTGACGCCGAGCGTCAGGCCATGCTCGATCGCCTCGACGCGCTGGAAGACGCCAATCCCGCCAAAAACAAACGCTCCCTGCCCCGCGTGGCGTACCGCAAGAACGACATCGCGGTGCGCATCTACCATCCCGGCGGGAGCATGACCGCCAGCTTCGTCGGCACGCGTAACCTCTCGGCCGGCGGGGTGTCGTTCCTGTACCACGGGTTTTTGCACAAAAACACCAAGGTCGAAATTGTCCTGCACCGTCGCGTGGGCGCCGACGACCTCATCCGCGGCACCGTGCAGCACTGTGCCCTGGTCGACCGGCAATTCCACCTCATCGGCGTACGGTTCGACCAGAAAATCCTCCCGAAGCTCTATCTCGATCCATCCCACTGGGGCGAACTTGACGACGGTTCATCGATCGATCGATCGCGGCTCGAAGGCACTGTGCTGCACCTGGATGACCAGGAAATCGAACGCATGCTCGTCGCGCACTTCCTCAAGGGAACGAAGATCAAGCTGATCAGCTCGACGACCGTGGACGAAGCGCTCAAGGCCATCAAGGCCGAGCCGATCGACTGCATCCTGTGCGATCTGCTCATGGAAGGCGTCGGCGGCGAGCAGGCGATCGCGAAGTTCCGAGAAGGCGGCTACAGCGGCCCGATCGGGCTGGTGACCGCGGAAACCAATCTGGCACGCGTAAAGAAGGCGACCGACGCCGGTGCCAGCGCCGTGCTGAGCAAACCGTTCGATTCCGGCAAGCTCACGTCGCTGCTGGCGGCGTGGCTGAACGCCGGATCCACCACCGAAGAACCGATCCTCAGCACCCTCAACAGCAACGCCGAGCTCGCCTCGCTGGTCGAGCAGTACGTCGGCCGGCTCCACAACCTGGCGCGCGAGCTGCGCAAGGGGATGGAAGCCAAAAACCTTGAAGCGGTGCGTCAGGTCTGCCAGATGATCAAGGGTACGGGCGCGGGTTTCGGGTTTGCCCAGCTCAGCGATATGGCGCGCGACACCGTGCAATGCCTTGATGCGTCGTCGTCGCTCGCCAACTGCACGATCCAGGTGCAGCAGCTTGAATCCGCCTGCTACCGATCGGTATTCCAGACCAAAGCGGCCTGAACGCTTGCTGAGTTACACGCCCGCGCCAAGCGACTGCTCCACATACGCAACGGCATTCCGAAACATCTTCAGCCCCTGCCCCTGGGCGCCACCAGCGGCGGATCGGGACCAGGCGGGATGCTGATCGGCACGCACGTGACGTTCCGGGTGCGGCATCAAACCAAAAACCAAACCCGTTGTGTCGCACACGCCTGCGATCGCGTCGGTCGAGCCGTTGGGGTTCTCGCCGGAGTAGACCAGCGCGATTTGATCGTTGGCACGCAGCGCCTTGCGGACGGCTTCATTCGCGGGGACGAACTTGCCTTCGCCGTGGGCGATGGGGAGCTCGATCGGGCCTAAGTCCTGCGTCCAAATGCACTTGGCGCTCACCGGACGCAGCCCAACCCATTTGCAGATGAAGCGGGCGGAATCGTTGTGCGTGAGGGTGGCGGTCTGACCGGTCGCGCCCGCAACGATCGGGCCGGGCAGTAGATCGGTCTTCACGAGCACCTGGAAACCGTTGCAGATGCCGATGATCGGCTTGCCCGCCTCAACAAATGCACGGAACGCATCGCGCAGGTGGTGCATGATCTGGTTCGCCAGGATCCGCCCTGCCGCGATGTCGTCCCCGTAGCTGAAGCCCCCGGGTATCGCCATTAACTGATAATCATTGATCAGCGACGGGTTCTCGATCAGCCGGTTCAAATGCACCCGCTCGGTCGTCGCGCCGCTTAATTCAAACGCGTGCGCCGTCTCCGAATCACAATTCGTCCCGGCGGTGCGGAGGATGAGAGTCTTGGGTTTCACGAGTGAGATAGTACCGGATTTTGGCCCCGAAGTTTAGCTTGAAACGTGTGGCGGGGATGAGTGTGGCGTGAAAGGATTCGATGGTCTTTCACGATACACTCATCACGTCACAGGCCCGTCACACGCCCGTCACACGGATCAATCGTTCGTTCTCACCCGTCGTCTCGATCGTCACATCAACATGCGCTTTCGGAAGGATTTCGCTCACGCGCGACGCCCACTCCACGACCACCACTCCGCCTTGGTCGAGCAGTTCTTCGAAGCCGATTTGTTCGAAATCTTCGATGCCGTGAACGCGGTAGGCGTCGAGGTGGTAGACGGTGAGGGATTTGGTGGGATAGACGTGCAGGAGCACGAACGTGGGGCTGGCGACGGCGCGTCCGTCCCCGCCGAGGGCTTTGACGAGGCCGCGGGTGAACTGGGTCTTGCCGGCACCCAGATCGCCGTGCAGCGCGATGCACTCCCCGCCGCGCAACGTCCGGGCGAGATCGCCGGCGATGCGCTCGGTGTCTTCGACGTTGTGGGAGTGATGA
>JBBQQZ010000051.1:0-14392 GCA_038215325.1 Tepidisphaerales bacterium
TGCGTCGCGGATTCGACCGGGTTTTCGGCCTTTTCGTCTTCGATGAAATCGCCGAAGTAGCTGTCTTCGGATTCGCCGACCGGGCGGTCGAGCGAGATCGGGTGACGGCTGATCTTCAGCACGCGGCGCGTTTCCGAGACCGACATCTTCGCCTTCTTGGCGATTTCTTCGATCGTGGGTTCGCGGCCGAGTTCCTGCATGAGAAGCTTGCTGATATTGCGCAGCTTGCTCATCGTTTCGATCATGTGTACCGGGATACGGATGGTGCGGGCATGGTCTGCGATCGCGCGGGTGATCGCCTGGCGAATCCACCACGTCGCGTACGTGCTGAACTTGAAGCCGCGGCGATACTCATACTTGTCGACCGCGCGCATCAGGCCGGTGTTGCCTTCCTGGATGATGTCGAGGAACGAGAGCCCGCGGTTGCGGTACTTCTTCGCGATCGACACCACCAGACGCAGGTTACCGCCCGACAGTTTGCGCTTGGCGTCTTCGTACTTGTAGTAGATCTTGCGGATCTGGACGACGCGTTTGTGCAGGTTGCCGGCGTCTTCGAGGACCAGGTCCTCAAGGCCGGAAAGTTCTTGCTTGCACACTTCCAGGTCTTCGCCGGGGTCGCGTACTTTCTTGAGCTGCTCGATGTTGCCTTCGAGTTCGACCATCTTGCCGGAGATGCTCGACAGCTTCTTCATCAGCGGCGCGACCTTGCTGGTGCGCAGCGACAATTCTTCGAGCAGCTTCACGCACCGGCGACGCCGGCGGCGCAGGTCGATGCGGAAGTCTTCGGCTTCCTTCTTGGTCTTGGCGGCCCGCATGGCGTCCCAGTCGGAACGGTTGCGGTCGAGCATGACCCGGGCGGTGTTCAGGTTCGTGGGGATGCGGAGGCCGATGGTCGATTTGTCGGCCATGCCTTCGTCGGTGCTGATCTTCATCGTCCGGTCGAACGGAAGATCGCCGGAATCCACCTGCTGTAGGATCTCGACCGCCGCGTTCAGGCAGTAGTCGGATTCCAATACCTTGCTGCGGAAGATCTTACGCGTGATTTCGATCTTCTTGGCGAGGCTGATTTCTTCTTCGCGGGTCAGCAGCGGGATTTCGCCCATCTGCGTGAGGTACATGCGCACCGGATCGTCGATGCGCTTCGTCCCGGCCTCGGCCAATTCCTTGGCGAGGGCTTCGAGATCGACTTCGTCATCGTCTTCTTCGTCCTCGCCTTGCGCGACGATATCGGGATCGATCTCGGCGGGGGGCTTGGGCGCGGAGGGCTTGAGGGCGGCGACCTTGACCTTGATCTTGGGTGCTGGCACGTCCAGCAGCTTGAAGTCGAGCTTTTCCGCCTTGGCGGCGCGCTTCGACTGAAACTCGTGGATGTCCGAGTCGTCGATCAGCTTGATGCCCATCTCGTCGATGGTCATCAAAAGGCTGTCGAGGCGGTCGGGGGCGACCACTTCGTCGGGGAGCTTGGTATTCAGCTCGTCGTAAGTGAGATAGCCGCGCGACGTGCCCATATCGAGCAGCACGTTAATACGGCGTTCAACTTCTTCGGGTGACCCAGAGCCAATAAGCTGCGAGGTCGGAATCGGAACGGGTTTGTCTGCGACTGCGTTTGCCATGATAATTCGGCATCCCGGAAGATTGCCTACGTCGAATCTACACCACGAATCGGTGCGGGGTCGCGAGAAAGTTACATCGGTGGATCACATGGATCGCTTTCCCGACAAAGTTCGCCACCACGTCGCACGGCTCGTGTTTCGAAGCCGACGTCATTGCCTCCGGGTTCTCTTAACTCTTTCCAACACTTCCTGTTAGCTGCGTCCGAATGGGACACAGATGCTACAGATCGACACAGATGCTCACAGATACGCACAGGCGGAATCCGAACCGAAGCCCAAAGCAGGCGATTCGGATTCCATCTGCGCGATCTGTGCGATCTGTGTCCTATTCCAGCCACGACATGCCAGCGCGTTCACGTCGAACGCGCTCGGGCAGCTTCGGAGAGGCGACGCAGAACGTCGTCTCCCGAATCGTGATGCTCTTGCGTACTACCTTGAATACTACGTCGGAGGTCGCTCGCAAGTTTTTGGCGTTGCGAACGATCTTTATCCCGCTGCACGAATTGCACCATGTCGGACAGCGTCTGGTGGGGATTATTCATCGTTTCCACCTCGCTTGCCAACTCGATCACCAAAGATTTTAGCACGTCGTTGTCCAGCGCGCCGATCAATTCCTGTAGTACCGGGGCTCCCTCGTGGCGTTGATAATCCCAGTACCAGGTCGCCAGGGGCTGAAGGTCGTCGGCCGTAAACTCAGTGCAGTCAATGACTTGCTGCACTTGCTGCCACGCGTCGGGCAGATGGAATAATCCGCCTAAAATCCAGCGTTCGGCCCGACGACGGTCGGGGGAGACGGATCGGGCGGAATCCGCAATTTTCGGTTGTGCGGCCTGTGCGGGTTGAAAATTGGGTCTTCCGACCTGCCCGGACGCCATCCCCGGCCCCGGCCGACGCATCCGGAAGCGGCGAAGCAAATCCTCGACGGGGATGTCGGTCGTCTTGCTCACCCGCGACAAAATCGACCCCCACCGGATCGGGTCCACCGGCCCGCCCGACCGCGCTGCCGCCAACTGCTCCAGATAGCTTTCGACCGCTTTCGACCGCGCCGTCAGGTCGTTTTCATTCGCCGACAGCTTCTTAAAGAGCTGCCGCCACTGGAAGCTCAGCGCGTCCTCGGCGTTCTTCAACATCGCATCAAACGCCTCCAGCCCGTGCTCCAGCAGATATTCGTCCGGATCCATCCCGCCAGGCAGGGTGGCGATACCGATCTCGATCGGCTGGGTGAGGAAGAGCTGGAGTGCTCGATCCACCGCCAGGTCGCCTGCGGCGTCGCCGTCGAAAAGCAGCACGATCCGGTCGGCGAAGCGCCTCAGGATCGTCACGTGCTGTTCGGTGAGCGCGGTTCCCAGGACCGAAACGACGTTGCTCGCGCCGTACTGGTGCGCCATCACGACGTCCGTGTACCCTTCGACGATCGCGACGGTCTTCGATTCAACGATTCGCTGCCGCGCCAGATCAAGGCCGTAGGAGATCTTGGATTTGCTGAAAAGGGGGGTTTCGGGCGAGTTCAGGTACTTCGCCGGGTGGTCCGACCCCGGCATCACCCGCCCGCCAAACGCGATTACCCTGCCGGCCTCGTCGCGGATCGGGAACATCAGCCGATCCCGAAACGTGTCGTAAACGCTCCCGCGCTCGTTCGTTTTCAGCAAACCGCCTTGAACCAGCAGTTCCTGGCTAAACTTCTTCATCAACGGCGACTTCATCAGCCCGTCGTAGCCATCGATCGCCACGCCGATGCGAAACTGTTTGATCGTCGCCTCATTGAACCCGCGCGAGGTCAGATACTCCCGCGCCGCCTGGCCGATCTGCGCGTGGTTCAGATTCTGTTCAAAGTACGTCGCGGCAGCGCTGTGGGCGTCGAGCAGGCCCTGACGGAGGCTCGTCGCCTCTTTGCTGTTGCCGAACTTGGGCAGGTCGATGTTGTACTGCTCCGCCAGTTGCTTCATCGCCTCGATGAACTCGATCCGGTCCCGTTTCATCACGAAATCGATCGCGTTCCCCGACGCCTTGCACCCGAAGCAGTGGAAATAGCCCCGATCCGGATGCACATGAAACGACGGGGTCTTTTCGTTGTGGAACGGGCAGAGTCCGACGAATGATGTGCCACGCTTTTTCAGCGAAACGGTCTGGCCGATGAGCTGCGCAATATCCACCGTCTGCAAGACCAGCGTCTTGCCGTCCATCCCCGACGAAGCTGTAGAACGCTCACCGACGGCCATCGAAGGTCGCTTCCTTTGACACGAACCAATACCAAACTCGAATGCCCCATCTTAGCGAAGTCCGAACCCATCGGCAAAAAGAATCGGCTTGTACAACGTGTTTGCGACGTCCGATAGCGTACGCGCCAGATACGTTGGAGCAGGAAGGAACAAAGGGCGGTAGGAAACGAGATGGGCGCCGCTGTTCATCTTAAGCGAAAAGACCGCCGCCGGTACTCACCCGATTTGCTTGAATTCAGCACCGGCAGCAAGCAGTTGTCTCACATAGAGGTCGCGCAGTGCCTCGTCTGCAAAGCCAATCATCTCCTCGCGTGCCACATCGACCACCACCATGTTCGGGTGGCCCTTGGAACCTTTGAGTTGCACCACACGGAATCGTGTAGGTTCGGTAAGGAGGTCCTCAAGCGAACTAACCGCATCGGGCATCGGTCGACGCTCGCGGATGTAGTCAGCTTCAAGCTTATGGCGAAGGGGTAGCAACTCTTGCGGAATCGCACTACCCGGAACACCGTTGCGATCAGCTTCACCCATCGGCGGCGGGTCACCTGGGCCGCGGGCACGCTGGAAGCTCTCGGCCCCCAAGTGCGCGACGACCGCCTGACGCGTTGCGTGGAAGCGATTCCAGTCTGCTTCGAGCGTTTGAATCGACTCTGTCAGCTGGATCGAGATAAAATCGGCATGCACCTCCTCCACCGAATATGATGGAGCCGACAACAAACGCTCTTTTCCGAAATGACGGATGTACATCGGACCGAAGTAAGTGCGCCACGCAAGCGTGGGGAGACCGAAGGCCAACTGATGTCGGCCAAAACCAGAGAAACGATAGCCGTCTGCGTTAGGCCATCCCAGGTGCAGCGATTCGCAGTAGCTTCGCTCCTGTCTGGAAACAGCGTGAAGCGCGGCGATAGTCACCGGACCGGAGACGATACGGTCTGCCGCATCTGCAGCGACCGTCGGTGCGATGGCATTAAGATCAAAATCCCAGAACCAGACTTCTCGATCACTGCTGGAACGGTGTAGGTAGTACGAAAGGTTCCGGCCACGCACCATCAGACTACGCGTCGCCAGTTCACTCCGAAGCAGTCCAACAAATGCCTCGCGCGTGTACTTAGTTCGCACTGGCTGGAACGGATCGAATCTTTCTGGAACAAGAATTGGTAGCGCATCGAAAAGCTCGAGTAACCGCCTCACGACGTCGGCGACCAAAAGCGGTTGCCCCACGTCCACGTGCAGCCTCATTGATCCCATCAGACGGGCGGTCACTTCATCCAGTTTCACGGCCACAGGTGCTCCAACTTACGAGTTCCCGGATTGAATTTGACGATGCTGCCCTTGTCGCCAAGTTCGGTCGCCTATCCGATCGCCATCAGCACAAACGGCAGCTTGACGAGGGCGCAAATCGAGCAAAGGAGAATTGTAGTGGCATCGAGCTTGCTTCCCGCCGCGCAGCATTTGAGGAGGGCTCCGACCGCAATTCCCATCAGATCGGTTCCCAATGACACTACGATCAGTAAAGGAAGGTAAATCGCGATGCTGTCGGTGTCTTTAGGATACCAATGTACGCGATACGCGAAGTACGCCGCCGCGGCGACAACGAGCAGATTCGCGCCGAGACAAACGCAGAGCGAGCCGATCCGCACAATCCTCAACAATGTTGGAGACCGGGCGTCCACTCGACCGAGGTACGGAACGACGTATACCATCCGAACTGACCCTACCGCGAGACGTTCGCCTCGATTTGAATGCCATTCGGACCAGTCCCGCTTATCGTTCCCGCTTTATTCCCGGGCTTCTGTTTTCCGTTATTCCGTCCGTCGCCAGCGTGGGTCTTCTGTGCGTCGGCCGCATTCAGGGCAAATCCCATTACAGGCCCTAAGGTCGTAGCCGCAAGCTCTGCATTTACCCACCCTGCCAGCTTGATGCGATCGGTCGATCGCGATTGCCAGCACAAGTCGTAGGACGATGGCCGCGACCAAGCTCGTCAACACAAGAATCCACGGCCAATGCTCCAAGGGCCTAGTCCAGAGGTCCCGCGGCGAAAAACCGACGCAGATACCTATGCCCAGCAGCACCGGGATCCACCCGGCACATTGCCGTAGAGTGGCTAAGTTCTTCAGTTGCCTCATCTACCTCCCGTGCTTGGGCGCGGACCAGCATCAGTGACCCATTTATACCACGTTTCAAGATCTGTTAAGTCACTGCCGCTAAGACCGGTCTTTACTTTTAGTATCCACTCTTCGGTATAAGGCTGAGTTTCAGCCTCCTTTTCGCTGCACATTGCACGGTAGTAGTAGTCTGTTTGTTTTGCATGCTCAGCCTCATGAATCAGAGTCGTGGCCAGCAAATTCTCAGAGTTCATGGCGACAATCCCAATCGTTGTGGCGTGACGTTCCCGCCGCGCAGTGAGGCGTCGACGGTTGTTGGCTTGTCGAGCGTGAAAGTATAGCTCGTCGTCCCCTGCGGAATCGCGAAGTCTTCACGATACCCAAGCCCGATTTCTCCGAGCGGGATCGAGGCGAAGAGTTGTCGTTGTTCGAGTGTTTCAATAGCAGCGGCCCCAATCGGGCGGCGATTGGTGTCAAACATGATTGGACCCCAGACGGAACGATCGCCGCGCCCCGGATTCGACCCTTGCGAACCCCTTCGACGGCGATGACTGGCACGTTAGTTGCGGGGGGGGGTATGTCAATGAGATAATCTGTCTGCGACAAACTTTCACGCCACGTTTACGCAGTACGAGCAATCGGCGCTGGTGCGAGCAACTAACCGACTTTGCGCGAGAACAGCACGCAATGCGCGTCCGAGAATGCTGAATAATGGACAGACGCGCCTGCGCGGGGTACGTTGCCGGTGGCGGAACGGGCTTCTTGCGGAGAAGGCCGGTTCGTCGGGCGCAACGGGTACATCGTAAGGGCTTATGCCGACCACCAACCCGGTCTTTTTCAACCACATCATCCCGACGGCGGACCAGATGCTCGCGCCGTACGTGTGGTGCTTTTACGCATCGTTCCTGGCGGCGTTCGTCTTCACGCCGATCATGCGGTCGATCGCGATTTACTACGGAATCATCGATAAACCCGATCTGGTGCGGAAACTGCACCGCGAACCGGTCGCCTACCTGGGCGGGGTGGCGGTGTTCATGGGGTGGCTGGCGGGGATGACAATGACGCAGTTCACCGGGATGCACATCATCGAGCCCACGCTCGACGACCGCATCTCGGTCCCGCTGGCGATCATCGCGGCGGCGTTCATTATTGTGGTGCTGGGGCTGTGGGACGACATCCGTCACATCCGCCCGCGGCTGAAAATCATCGGCCAACTGCTCGCGGGCGTGGTGCTGCTGGCGGCGGGGATCGGTACGGAAATCACCGGGTATTTCATTAAGAACATCGCCGTCCGCGTCGAAGCCAAGATGGCGATCGACCTGGCCCCGGAGCTGATCCAGTGGGTCATCTGGATCACCAGCGCGGGGCTGTCGCTGGGTCTGGTCGTCTTCTGCTGCAACGCCTCGAACCTCATGGACGGCCTCGACGGACTCTGCGGCGGGGTGACGGGCATTATCGCGGCGGGGTTCGTGTTTCTGGCGGTCATCATCGGCACGCAGATCGGCAATTTCTCCGACCGCGACGCCCTGGCAGCGCGCGTCAACATGGACGGCCTGCGCGTCGTGATCGCGCTGGCGCTACTGGGCGGCATCCTGGGATTCGTTCCGTACAACTTCAATCCCGCCTCCATCTTCATGGGCGATACCGGGAGCATGTTCCTGGGTTTCGCCTGTGCGCTGATGATGATCCTGCTGGGCTCGGTAGACGGCAAATGGCTGCTCGCGGGCATGGTCATGTTCGCATTGCCGGTGCTGGATACCAGCCTGGCCTTCGCCAGACGCTTCGTCGCCGGGCGCCCGTTCTTTTCCCCGGACCGGCACCACTTCCATCACCAGCTCGTGCAGCGCGGGCTGTCGGTGAAGAAGGCCGTGCTCATCAGCTACGCCTTGACGCTGTTTTTCGTCATCTGCGGCGTGCTCATCGTCTTCATGCGAACCCGCTACGCGGTCGGTTTCTACATGGTGCTATTCGGTAGCGTGATCGTGGCGGCGTACAAGATGGGCATGGTCCACGAACGAGTCGTCGTCGAGTCGGCAGGCAAACTCAGCTCCTCCGGCTCCGAAGCTACCGGCGAAGAAATCAGCAACGAAGGCGTGCTCGAAATCCGCAAGAAGCGGCCCGTCATCGACCTCAGCTAGCGCATTTTCCCCGCCGACGCCGCGCCCGGGCGGGCGACGCACCGTCACCTCCCGCATAGGTCGAAGCGGCCGGTCGATCTCGCCCGATTGCCGACGAGTGATGTCTATAAGTGTAGTTATAATAATCGCTTATGCGCGATCGCCGCGCGGTTCTCGGGTGAGGGCGCAATGCGATCCCGCCGCTGTGGATGGGGTTCGGAAGGCAAGCTGGGGAAGATTTACCGGCAATCCGGGCGGCGAAGCCTCGCCAATCGTCCCTCAGTCGCGCACAATTCTGGCCGATGTACAGGGCAAGCGACCTCCTCGCGCGGGCTTTGAACGAACGGGCCGCGCGAAAGGGGGTCATTGTTGAGCACAAGGAAAAGCAAATGGAAGTTACGATCATTGGTTGCGGTTACGTCGGTCTGGTTACGGGCGTGTGTCTGGCCTCGATCGGTCACACGGTTCGCGGCGTCGAGAAGGACATGCGGAAGCTGAAAGCCCTTCAGGAAGGGCATTGCCCGATCTTCGAACCGGGCCTCCAGGAATTGATGAACGAAAACATCGCCTCCGGGCAGATCTACTTCACCGATGACGTGAAGAAGGCCGCCAAGGACACTGAAGTGGTGTTCCTCTGCGTCGGCACGCCGCCCAAGCCCGATGGTACGGTCGACATGACCTACCTCGAAACCGCCGGCAAGGAAGTCTGCGACGCGCTGGCGGAAATGAACAACGACTACCTCGTCACGATCATCGTGAAGTCGACGGTCCCCTGCGGCACCAACCGCAAGCTGCACAGCTTCCTCAAGAGCCAGACGAAGGCGCACTTCGCCGTCGTCAGCAACCCCGAATTCCTCAAGGAAGGCACCGCCGTCCAGGACTGCCTCAACCCCGATCGTATCGTGATCGGCGGGGAGTCGGTCGAAGCGTTCCGCATGATGCGCCGCTTGTACGACCCGCTCGTGAAGCGCGAAGAAAACTTCATGACGATGAACTGGGAAAGCTCGGAACTGAGCAAGTACGCCGCGAACTCGATGCTGGCGGCGCGCATCTCCTTCATGAACGAACTGACGATCCTCTGCGAACACTACGGCGCGGACATCGAAGACATCCGCAAGGGTATTGGTTCGGATAGCCGCATCGGGCCGGCGTTCCTGCGGGCGGGTTGCGGTTACGGCGGGTCGTGCTTCCCGAAGGACGTCGCGGCGATGGAACACATCTCCCGCGCCGCCGGGCATGAATCGCTGTTCGTCTCGGCGATCCAGACCGTCAACAAGAACCAGAAGAAGCGTTTCGTCGACAAGATCGTCGAAAAGCTTGGCCGTCCGATCGAAGGCGCGACTATCGCGGTGTGGGGTCTGGCGTTCAAAGCCGACACCGACGACATCCGCGAATCCGCGTCGATCGACGTGATCGAGCACCTGCTCGCCAAGGGCGCCCGCATCCGTGCCCATGACTACAAGGGCATGGAGAACATGAAGCAGTTGTTCAAGGAGAAGGTCGAGTGGATGACCGACCCGGTCAGCGCCGCCACCGGCGCCGACGCGATCGCGCTCTGCACCGACTGGCCTCAGTACACCACCCAGCCGTTCCGCAAGATCTCGGCGACGATGGCGACGCCGATCATTTTCGACGGGCGCAACTGCCTGAACCGCGAAGTGATGCGCGAAAACGGCTTCCAGTACTACCCGATGGGCCGCCCGGCGGTCGAACAGACGCTGCGTCTCCGCCAACGCGCGTAGTACGTTGGCAGTAAACCCGAGAAAACCCGAAGCCCACGTCAGGCCTGACTGGGCTTCGAGTCGCTTGAAACTGATCTGTGCGCACGTTCGTTGGGGCTTGTACTCAGCGGATTGTGACATTCTCAGATTACGATAGTCACGGCCGCAGTGCGAATCTCACTCCAGCACGGTGTTGTCGCCTGCCCCGGGGAAGAGGAGGTAGGTTGCGCGGAAGACAGAGCCGCGGGTGTCGATCACATCGTCGTTGCCGCGCGTGCCGATGATGATCTGGCGCCCGAAATCGCAGTTGGCGAAGGTGACGCGGTCGATCGAGTTGCCGGTCGAAATAACCGTCTCCCGACGCACCGTCAGCCGGTCGGCGGTCAGTCTCAGCGGGCCTGATTGTTTCTGAACCCAGAGTTTCCCACCGAGGAAAGGAGACTCGTTGACGCGATCGTCGCCGAGGGTGCTGCGAGTAAAATATACCCGGTCACGGCCGGACCCGGGGAAAAGCGACGTATTGCCGGTGATTTTTGCGAACCCGCCGAAGCTGATCACGTCGTCGCCAGCGCTGCCGAAAACTTCCAGCGCCTGCAGATTGCCGCCAATGCCCAGGCGGTTGTTGCCGTCGCCGAGGTTGACCCGGACGACGCCGAAATCGCCGGCTCCAATCGTCAGGACATCATCGCCGTCGCCCGTATCGAAGTAGGCGTGGTCATAGCGATTCGGGGAGCCGAAGAAAGAGCTCGCCAGCCGTTTGCCGTTCAAGACGAACTCCGTCCCTTCGTTTTGAGCAATGACGAATTTGAAGGCACTGTCAGGGTCGGTCACGGACGGGTCGAAAACGAAAAGCGTATTGTCCCCCCCGTCGCCGGTGACGAAGAGATCGTTCCCTAATGTCGTGATGTTGATGATGTCGGCAAATAGGCATCGTGCTTCCAAGTCGTCAATAAGTATTGGCTGTCGCATGGCAGGGCCCTCGATCAGAAAAGCAGCGGTTCGGCATGCACGTCATCTTCCGCACCGAACAAGGTGTCGACAATTCGGCCTGTCGAGAAAAGCCCCCTTGTTTCAGGTGTGGACGATCCGGTTGAGATGAAGTCGCCATTGCCCGCGAGGATGAAACTGCCGCCGGACGCGCTGACGATGGTGTCATTGGCATCGTTCCCGACGACCACGTCGTCGCCGACGCCGCCATGGACAAAGATCGGATTATTGACACCCGTGGCAATGGTCAACGAATCATTACCCTTGAGCATGAAGACGGCTATTCGATTGCCGGACGTGTTGGCGATGGTCGTCAAAACTTTTCTTTTGTCTGTCAGCGAATGTCGTAAGATTACGGGTTCAGTCATTGACCGCAAGTCCTAAGACTACGCTGCGACAAAACTCTCTCTTAGGCGATGAGCGCTCGATCGAGAGGCGCTGGCCCTGTATACGCCCCCGCTGCGCGCGACGCCACCTGTCAGGCACCCTTGCCCGAGCCGTCGTGAGGCGGTTCGATTGATCCGCCGATCCGAATCCCGTACGTTCATCCCCGTGACGCCGGAGAAATCGTTCCTCGTTCAGAAATTTGCCAAGCTCAAGTTCCCGCAGTTCAGCCTCATCGGCTACAGCGTGGGCGGCGAGGAAACTGTTGTCCAGGTTCCGGAGATGAACGTCTGTTTCGACGCCGGCCGGTGCCCGCAGTTTGCGCTCACCAGCGACCTGATGCTCATCAGCCACGGCCACATGGATCACGTCGCGGGGCTGGGGTATTACCTGTCGCAAAGGCATTTCCAGGGGATGAAAGGGGGCACGGTGCTGCTCCCGCGCAACCTCGAGCGCCCGGTGGAAGACCTGCTGCGGAGTTGGCAGGGGATTGAGCGTCAGCAGACGCCTTACAAGCTGGTGCCGATGACGGTCGGCGAGGACTACGAAGTCCGCCGTGATTTTCTGATCCGGCCGGTTGCGACGCATCACGGGGCGCCGTCGCTGGGCTATGTGCTGATCAACGTGCGCGAAAAACTGCGTCCCGAATACCTCACCCTTTCCGGCGAGCAACTCGCGGAGCTTCGCAAGCAGGGCGTCGATATCCAGTACCGCCTCGAAGTCCCCCTCATCGCCTACCTCGGCGACACCAGCATGGGCGAGGTTTTCGATCACCCCGACGTGATGAAGGCGCAGGTGCTGCTCTGCGAGTGTACGTTCTTTGATTCCACGCACCGCACCAAAGCCAAGGCCGGCAAGCACTTGCACGTGGAAGACTTTGTGAAGGTGGTCGAAAAGAGCCAGAACGACTGCATCGTCGTCCTGCACGTCAGCCGGCGGTCGGGGATCGGGCGCAGCAAGGGCCAACTGAAGAAAATGCTGAAGCCCGAGCAGTTCGCGAAAGTCCACTTCCTGATGGATTTTCAGGACAGCAAAGAAGCCGGCGAGATCGAATCCACCACGCCACCGGCGGATTGAACGCGATGCGCGCCAAGGCGCAAGCGGCGATCCATCGCGAATGCGCCCCCCGAGCGTCGCTCGCGTTTTCGCAGGAACGTCCGATCGCTTCCCCCGCGCTCACGCAAAAAAAGTCGAAAAAAATCCCCGCGCGCTGCGCCTTTGTCACGACAAAAGCGCAGCGCGTCAGTCTATGTAGAGCCCGCGCGCGCCCAGCGCGTCGGACCGATCTTTGAAAAGTGAATCACATGGACTGCGGACAATGTAGCAAATGTAGCACGCGCGCATTTTCGGCCGCGGAAGGGCGAATCGTGTGAGATCGCCAACCGTTGGCCGGAGAGACGGTTACGACGATCGCCGCGTTGCTCGCGAATGTAGTTGCCGATGTAGCATGCTACATTCGCGAATCGACCGATCGCGACCCCGCGATCGAAAATCCTGACGACGCCAGCCTGCGGTGCAGGGTTTGCATTGCGACGACGAGTTGCTTCTCGATTTCATCGGGAGGCAGTTTCGGGTCGATCGGCTCGCCGAACGCAACCGCGTAGCGCGTGCGACGAAACGGCAGCCAGCTTGTGAATCGGGAGTACTGCTCCGAACCGACGACCACGCATGGGATGACCGGCGCTGCCGCCAGGTTTGCGATGCGTCCGATCCCCGGACGGATGATGCCGGTGTGGATGACGGAGTCCGGGCCTTTGCGAAAGCGGCCTTCCGGAAACATCCCGATCACCCGGCCGCGTGAGAGGCGGTCGAGAATGATGCGGATGGTCGGGCTGTCGGGCCTCGACCGGTCGATCGGAAACGCGTTCATCGACCCGTAAAACCAGCCGAGAAACTTGTGACGAAAGACCTCGACGATGCTGACGAAATCGACGTTCCGCGCCGCGTGCCGGATGATCAAGGGGACGTCGTACGGGCTTTGATGGTTGGACGCGATGATGCACGCGCCATCGCGTCGGGTGACGGCGGCGTTGATGACGGTCGGTCGGCCGCTGACGATGAACGCCGGACTGCCGATGCACCAGAGGAAGTTGTAGAACGCGTCGCTCAAGGCACCTTCTCGTCGGGCAGGTTGAAATGATGGAGCGTCTGCTGGTAGAGACTGACGAATCGCTCGGTGATTGTCTCGGTGAGCGCAAGACGGACGCGGCGTCGCGACACGCGCGTGCAGGCAGGCGCGGCGATCGGTTCGCCAACGCTGATCCACAGCTTCGCGGCCCGTCCGGGGAGCCAGGGTTCGATCTGGTTGAACTTTTCGGTCCCCAGCATGACCACCGGTACGATCGGCACGTTCGCACGCATCGCGATGACCGACACGCCGCCCCGGTTGACGCCGCGTCGAAAGATGCACTGCTTGCGCCGCTGCACGCCGCCTTCAGGAAAGATGCCGACGATCTCGCCATTGTGGAGATGTTGCACGGATCGATGGATCGCTTTGACGGGAGGTTGTCCGGTCCGCTGGATGGGGATCGTTCCGCAGCGCGTGAGGAACTGGTTGCCGATCCACGTGCGGTAATATTCCTTCCGCGCCACCCAGCGCACCGGGCGGGTCATCATCGAACTGAGCAGAACAGGTTCGAGGTTGCCCATGTGGGTGCAGGCGATGAGGAAAGGACCGGTGCCGTGCAGCCGATCAAGGTGCAGCGTTTTGACGTCCAGGCACATCATCCGGGCCAGACGCGTGAGGTAGCAGCCGAAGGTGTAGAACCGACCGTCCATGCGGCGTGTGATGATAGCGATCTTGGCTTGTCTTGCCTCGGTACGCGATTTGCGGACAATATATGGTTTGCCAGCGCCCCCAGATAGTCATAGAGATTCCATGAGTCAGACCGCCGATCCTGAACTACTCGAAAAGATCAAATCGATCATCCGCCGCGACCTGAAACTGGGCAGCGCCGCCACCGTCGCCGACGACATGCCGCTGGTGGGCGGGGAAATGGACTTGGATTCGCTGGATATCCTGCTGCTGGTGAGTTCGATCGAAAAGCAGTTCGCGATCAAGATCCCCAGCGAAGCGGTCGGCCGGTGGGTGTTCACGGATGTTTCGACGCTCGCCAACTACGTCGCCGACAATCGCGAAACCCTGAAGGTGACCGCATCGCCGGTTGCATCGACCGACACGGACTGGCTATCGCGATTGCCGCACGGGCCGGGGTTTCGGTTTGTGTCGAAGGTGACGGAGGTCGT
>JBBQQZ010000052.1:0-14118 GCA_038215325.1 Tepidisphaerales bacterium
CCAGTCTTTGAACAGCACTTCGGCATCGCCGCCGGTGCAGATGAGGTCGGGCCAGACGCCGAGTTCGGTGGCGTAGTTTTCGACCAGTTCCTTCACCATTCCGCGGACGCCGTGATACACGCCGTGCAGCATGGCTTGTTCCGTGCTGGTCCCGACGAGTTTTTCGGGGACGCTTAGCGTGATGTTGGGGAGTTTAGCGGTGTTGTCGTGGAGGGCGTTGAGCATCATAGAAGCCCCGGGCGCGATCGCCCCGCCGAGGAACTCGCCGGCGTCGTTGCAGACGTTGACGGTCAGCGCCGTTCCGGCATCGACGACCACGCACGCTTTCTGCATCAGGTCGTACGCCGCCGCCAGGCCCAGGACGCGGTCCACGCCGGTCTGCTTCGGTTCGTCGGTTTTTACCTTCATCGGCAGGTCGAGTTCCGAACCCGCCCACTGCACGTGCTTGCCCGTCGCCTGCCTCACCGCCTGCTCGACCATTCCCACTAAAGGCGGATTCACTGACGCGCCGGCGACCTCCGCCTCTTTATCGTCACTGATCCTTCCCCACGCCTCGGCCAGCGCGCCGGGGAGATCCTCCAACTGCGCAACCGACATCCGGCGCGTGTATTCCAACGCGCCCTGCACAAAAACGCCGATCGCGATACGCGAATTACCGACATTGACGACGAGAAGGTTGATATCCATGTTTGAAAAGTTGCCAGTTGCCAGTGGTTAGTTGCCAGTAAGAAGCCGCGCCGGTTACTTGAACTGCCTAAACTGGCAACTCGTAACTGGCAACCGGCAACTTATTTACATTTCGGACACGTCCCGTGCAGCAGCACCTCGGGGTAGCTGATCGTGTATCCCGCGGCGGGCTGGATCTTTTCCAGGAGCTTCGGGGGGATGCGGGCGTCGGCGATGCATTCGACTTTGCCGCAGGCGTCGCACACGAAGTGGGCGTGCTGGTGTTCGTGCGTGTGCGACATGTCGCCGACCGCGTAACGCCAGGACCGGTCTTCGCCTCGAACGCGGTGGACGAGTTTTTTGGTGACGAACGTATTGAGCGTGCGGTAGACGGTGACGGGTTCGGTGAAGGTCGGCAGTTTTTTGAGCAATTCCGCGACGTCCATCGGCTCGTGCGCCGCCGCCAGCGTTTCGAGCACGCCGATGCGAACCGGGGTCCGCTTCAGTCCCGAGGACTTCAGCAGCGCCTCGGCGTCGGAGGAAGCTAGAGTGGCGTTTGACATCAGTTGCAATTGTAGGCGACTTGCCACGCCTCGCCAAGCGTCTCAGGTGAGGCGAATTTGCATCACCGACTCGACCAATTTCCCGACTTCGGCATCGCTGTGATCGCTGCAAAGCGTGATGCGCAAACGACTTGTGCCCTTTGGAACGGTCGGCGGGCGAACGGGCAGGACCAGCATTCCGGCTTCCTGAAGCCGCTTTGCCTCCTCGATCGCGCGGGATTCATGCGACAAAACGATCGGAATGATCGGCGAATCGGCTGCCGGAAGGTCGAATCGGGCGCTGAGTTCGGATCGTACGCGTCGCGCCAGCGATCGCACGCGGGACTGGTGCTGGGGCTCGGTTTGCAGGATCTGGATCGCGCGCGAAACGAGCCGCGCGACGTAGGGCGAGATCGCGGTCGAGTAGATATACGCCCGGCCGAAGTTGAGGACCGCGTCGATGAATCGCTTCGACGCACATACCGCCCCGCCGCTGACGCCCAGGGCTTTGGAGAGCGTGACGATGCTCACATCCACCGCGTCGCGCAACCCCAGTTCCGCGACCATTCCCGAGCCGGCGGGTCCGTAGACGCCGGACCCGTGGGCCTCGTCCACCAGCAGCACAAAACCATGCTTCTGCTTCAACGAAGCGATCGCGTGCAGGTCGGCGGCGTCGCCGTCCATGGAGAAGATCGATTCGGTGACGACAACCTGCATTTCATCGGGTTCGGATTCGGCCAGCAGGCGTTCGAGCTTGTCGATGCCGTTGTGGGGAAAGACGCGCAGCGTCGCGCCGGTCTGGCGGATCGCGTCGATGAGCGAGGCGTGGGCGAGCTTGTCGGCGATGAACCGGATCGACTTGCCTTGAGATTCAGCGACCGCAGAGAGGGTTTGGATCGCGGCGAGGTTCGCCTGGTAGCCGCTGGGCAGCAGGATCGCGGATTCGGTTTGCTTCCAGCTCGCGATCGCGGTTTCAGCGCTGGCGTGGTCGGGCGTGTGGCCGGTGATGAGGCCGGCAGCGCCCGCGCCGCTGGCGTCGAGCGGGACGTCGAGCATCCTGGGGTGATGCGTGAGGCCTAAGTAGTTATTGGAGGCGAAGTTGACGAGGCGAACGCCTTCAAGCTCGACGTGCGTAGCACTGATCGGCGTGACGATCCGGCGGACGCGAAGCAGGTGCTGCTCGCGACGCTCCGATAGCGCGGCGTCGATCAGGTCTTCCAGGAACATTCGTTCCGAATGATACCGCCGATTCACGCAAAGCCAGAAGCCGCAATGCTACGCATTGCGCGCCAGCGTCGATTGGCGGGCTCAAGCCGCGCAATGCGTAGCATTGCGGCTAATTGGCTTACGTCAATCGCCTTAGCTCGCCGTGGTCGTTGCGGGCTGGGCGGGGGCTTCGCCCTTCGCCTTGGCGTGGGCGGCGGCAAGATCGACGAGCTGCTGTTTCATCAGCCGCCCGACCTTGAACTTAACCGTCCGCTTTTCCGGCACCGCAACGGGCGCGAGCGTCTTGGGGTTCTGCGCCTTGCGGGCCTTGCGAACCTTGCACTCGAACACGCCGAAGTCGCGAAACTCCAAGCGGTTACCTTTCGCGAGTTCGGAAATAATTTCGTCGAGGAACAACTGCACGACCTTCTTCACCTGCACTCGCCGATCATTCACATTCTCGGCGATCCGGTCGATGAGTTCCTTCTTCGTAATCGTTGACATGGGCAACCCGCCTCTTTTTAGGTAAACATTGACGTGACGAAGACTTATGGGATTGTGACGCGGTTTTCCCCGAATGCAAGGAAAAACGTGGGCTGTAACACTGTGAAATTTCGGACGAAGTCGTGCGTAAGCCCTTTTTGGGCCTAGCGATAGGTGGTGCTGGCGCGGCTGGAGTGGGTCGTTCGGTTGAATTGGTCGGGATAACCAGCACCGTTCTGCTGATCGCGCTGGTACAAGTAATACGTATCGACGGTCGGCTGCTCGTAACCGTAGAAAGCGGCAGGACTTCGGCCTTCCCGGCTGAATGCGGGCAAGGGAGCGTACGACACCATCGGCGGGTCAAACGCCAGCGCCGACGCGGGCCCGGGGGCGTAGTAGCGCTTCGCGCTGGGCGTCTCCGCAACCGCAGGAACGCGCTCCTGGTGAGTCGCACAGCCAACGCTTGCGATGCCGAGAATCATCAACATCAGTGTTCGCACGAAACACTCCACTCAAACTCAGTGCCACACATCATAGGACGCGAGGATTATCGCTCGCGCAGCTTTTGCCGGATTCCGGTTATGACGGATGTTGTTTTTCGGCAACATCCCATGGCGCGCAGACTCAACGCGCGGGCACGCATGGGGTAGACTTCGCCAATGCGCTTCCTGACCCTCGCGTTGTTGCTCCTGATCGCTGCCCCGCTGCACGCCCAGTGGACGGTCGAACTCACCCGCGATGCCGCGTTTCTCATCCGCTACGACGGGGCAACCGTCGTTCGCTCCAAGTATCTCGCGTGGGGCCCGGACTGGAAGTTCGCGGGCGTCGAATCCGCAATCGGCAAGAACGAAGGCGAGCGGTGGTCGATCGAAGGCG
Source organism: Tepidisphaerales bacterium (assembly GCA_038215325.1). Classification (GTDB taxonomy): domain Bacteria; phylum Planctomycetota; class Phycisphaerae; order Tepidisphaerales; family Tepidisphaeraceae; genus BPJO01. The sequence goes on from JBBQQZ010000052.1 coordinate 3,774, forward strand.
AAATCAAAGAAATGGGCCTGATACTCGGCGGACAGATCCACCGCGACGCCGAGAAAATGATCTTCCGGTACGACATCTCCTCAGGACGCGCCAGCGAGAAAAACATCGGCGGATTCGTTCACTTTAATCTGCGCCTCGATCCCCAGGTGTTCGGGCCTAACGTTGCCAAGCCCGTGCTGAACGGAACCGGCTGGGACTGGACGCCACGTCCGGGAGAAACGATCTCGGTCCGCATGAGCGGGATCGACCACGAAAGCTATTTCGAGAAGAATAAATCCGACGAGATCCGTACGTTTTTTGTCCCTCACACAATCGCTGCGGGCAAGCAGAGCGTGACGATGACCGTCACCCTTCCCGGCGGTGCGACGCGGACGGACGGGGCGTCGAAACGCTATGAGCAGATGAATCGCGAAACGTGGCTTCAGAACACCGTGAACTGGAAGCAATGGCCGATCGATCTGTCGCACCTGAATCACAAACCCGCCGGCGCAATGGGGTTTGTGAAAGCCGACGGCGAAAAGCTCGTCTACGGCGACGGGTCCGAAGCCCGCTTCTGGGGCACGAACATCATGGCGTACGCCCTGTTCAACGCCACGGACGACGCGATCGAAAATCAGGCGAAACGCATCGCGGCGTTGGGCTTTAATCTCGTCCGCATCCACCACCACGACTCGGCGGACTGGTCACCGAGCGTCTTTTTCGCCAATGCGGACAACACCAAGTCGTTGGATGAGAAGAGTCTCGACCGGATCGATTATTGGGTGAAGTGTTTGAAAGACAACGGCGTGTACGTCTGGCTTGATCTGCACGTCGGCCGACCGTTCCGGCCGGGGGACGGGATCGACGGTTACGACGAACTGAAGGCCGGCAAAACCGGGCGCCAGGCGAAGGGATTGAGTTACGTCAACAAAGACGTCACCGCGAGGATGAAGGAGTTCGCCGAGGCGTATCTGACGCGCACCAACCGCTACACGCACACCCGCTACGTCGATGAGCCGGCGATCATGGGCGTGCTGATCACAAACGAAAACGACATCACGCAGCACTTCGGCAACGAGTTCCTGAAGGAAAAGGGAAAGCTGACGCACGCCGCGTGGTTCGGCGCGATGCGCGACCGGATCGCGAGCGAGCGCGGGCTGGATAAATCCTTGGCGTGGAAGACTTGGGAAGCCGGTCCGTCGAAGGTGGTGTTGAACGAGATCGAGTACCAGTGGAATATGGATTTCATCAAGCACCTGCACGCGATCGGCGTGAAGGTTCCGATCGCGACGACTAACAGTTGGGGCAACGACCCGCTCTTCTCCCTGCCTTCACTGACGGCCGGTGATGTGATCGACGTGCATGCGTATGGGCAGACGGAATCGATTTCGAGCAATCCGAAGTACGACGACATGAGCAGCCACTGGATCGCCGCGGCGCAGGTGGCGGGAAAGCCGCTGGTGATCACGGAATGGAACACCGAATACCCGCAGCGTGACCGCTTCACCCAGCCTCTGTTCATCGCCGCGACGGCGGCGTTCCAGGGGTGGGACGCGCCGATGATCTACGGGTACGATCAATCGCCTCTGACCGACCCGGACAAGATCGACAAGTTCGGGATCAGCAACGACCCGTCGATGATTTCACTGATGCCGACGGCGGCGCTGATTTTCCGCCGGGGCGACGTAAAGCAGGCGGAGCGGACGGTGGTGTTCGCGCCCGGCGAATCGCTTCTCATGACCGCGATCTCCCCGGAAAACTCGCCAAGCCTGCGTACGATCAGCGAACGGCATCGCCTGGTGATCGGCATGCCGAAAACGCCGCTGCTTCCGTGGCTGAACGGCGTTGATCGCGGCGACGCCAGCGATCCGTCGATGGTCGCCGAAGGCACGGGCGACACGTCGATCCAATCCGACACCGGCGAGATCACGCGCGACTGGAAATCAGGCGTCGTCACCATCAACACCCCTCGCACCCGCGCCGCCATGGGCTGGTTCGAGGGCCGCGAAGTGAAGATAGGCGATATTTCCGTCTCCACCCCGACCCCAAAGGCCACGATCGTGCTGACGTCGCTCGACGATCAGCCGATCGAAAAATCACAAAAACTTCTGCTGACAGCAGTTGCGCAAAGCGAATCCCGCAACAAACCGGCCGTGGCGGTGTTCGCCGAGCCTGTGCCGTTCACGCTGAAGTTACCGGGGCGGTTTCGTTACTCCGCGCTATCGCCAACCGGCGCATCGCTCGGAAACGGACAATTCGATGGAACCTGGACCGCGCCCGGCCGTACGCCGACGCATTGGTATCTGATCACGCGCGAACCGCGCTGACGGCGTGATGCGACGCCCGAGCAGGTCATTCGGATTCAATTCGGCTCCCGCGCGCTGCTTCGGCTTCGTTCATGGTGAGATAGGTCGGCCCGCTTCGGGCGGCATAGACCGCCGACAGCGGCGCGATGCGGGGGCGGTATTCGCTGGTCAACCGATCGACGACCAGACCGCGGGCGATCTGTTCCGTTTCGTCCTCCATCCCCAGGTCGCCGAACCGATCCAGTTCCCGCGCCAGCGCGGCGCGCAGTTCGGACAGCTTGCCGGCGAATTGCGCGTTGCCAGCGAGATTATGCACCATCTCCGGATCGGACGACGCATCGTACAGTTCTTCCGGAGGCTTTGACGGCTGCATGAACACGTTGTTCGGGTACGCCAGTCGATCGCCGGCATCGAGCAGGCGAAGCGTTTGCGTTGTGAGTTGGTTTTCCTGATACGCATTCCGCTGCGCGTACGGCAGGTGCGGGAAATCATTGCCGATGTAGCGAAATCGACCGTCGGTGATCGTGCGGACGCGATCGAACTGCTCATCCATCCGGTCTCGCCCACTGAAGGCGTATTTGCGGTCGCTGGCGAAAATCGACTGCCCTTGATAGTGCGCCGGCACGCTTGCACCGGCGATCGTGAGAATGGTCGGCGCGACGTCGGTCCAGGAGACGAGCTGACTATCGACGGTGCCCGGCGCGATACGTCCCGGCCAGCGCACCACGAGCGGAAGGTGCAGTCCGGCGTCGTAGCACCATCGCTTCTCCCGCGCCAGCCCGCGGCCGTGGTCGGTGAGGTAGATGACGACGGTGTTGTCCGCGACACCCGCCCGTTCGATCGCCGCGAGGGTCATGCCGACTTCATCGTCTTGGATCGCCAGCATGTCAAAATACCGCGCGATCTCACGGCGGACCTCCGGCGTATCCGGCAGGTATGCGGGCACGCGAACGGTGGCGGGGTTGGTCCGGCGCTCGGGCGCCAGTCGTTGGATCGACGTCAGATACCCGCCGCCGTGCGGGGTGGCGTCCCACATGCTGGATTCGTGCGTGATGCCGAAATTGCGGTACGCGAAAAATGGCGTGCGCGGAAGGCCGGTGTTCCACCATTCGTCGGTGTTGCTCGCGAAATCGGTCGGCGGATTGAAGTTGAAATCCGTCTTGGTCGGCCAACTGACGTGATATCCAGCGGCCTTCAATTCGTGGGTGAACAATCGGCGCGGCTTCACCAGCGTGGAACGCATGTGGTGAGTACCGATGCTCCACGGATAGCACCCCGTGACCATGCAGCAGCGACTGGGCGCACAAACCGGGCCGACGGTGTAGGCGTGCGTGTAACGCGACCCTTCCGCAGCCAGTCGATCAAGATTCGGCGTCCGCGCCTCGGACTGGCCGTAGCAACCGAGGTGCAGCCCGGTGTCTTCTCCTACCAGCAGCACGATGTTGGGTCGATCCGGCACAACTTTGGGTGTACCATACCGACATGGAATTTCGCAAGTTCGGGAATACGCAAGTGTCGGTTTCGGTCGTCTCGCTCGGCTGCTGGATTTTCGGCGTCGATTGGTGGGGACACCGTACGCAGGACGACTGCAACCAGCTTTGCTCGTTCAGCCACGATAAAGGCGTGACGTTCTTCGACAACGGCGACGCCTACGGTAACGGCCGGGCGGAGGAACTGTTCGGGAACTGGGTGAAATCGGCTAAAATCGACCGCTCCAAAATCCAAGTCGGCGGCAAATTCGGGTACGACTTTTACACCGACCCCGGCGTCCCCGGCTCGCACACCGAGCGGAAGCAGGATTTCAGCCCGCAGTTTGTCCGCAAGGCGTTGGAGATGTCGCTGAAGCGGCTGCAAACCGATTACATCGACCTGTACATGGCGCACAACATCAAGCTGCCGCAGTTCCGCGACGACCTGTGGCCGGAGCTGGATAAGCTGGTGGATGAAGGCAAAATCCGCACCTGGGGCGTTTCGCTCGGGCCGGCGATCGGGTGGCGCGAGGAGGGTTTTAAGGCGATGATCGAGCACGGTGCCAAGGCGTGCCAAACCGTTTTCAACCTTTTCGAGCAACACCCCGGCCGAGAGTTCTGCGAAGTCGCGGTCTCGCAGAAGGCCGGCATTGTGGCGCGCGTGCATGACAACAGCTCCGTCCTCAAAGACATGATCCGGGCCGACACCGTCATCGACAAGAACGACCACCGCAAGTTCCGCGACCAGAACTGGAAGATCTACGGTGCGAAGAAGGTCGAGCTGATCCGTGGCTACGCCGACAAGCTCGGCATGAACATCCATGAGCTGGCCTGCAAGTGGCTGATGCAGCAGCCGGGCCTGGCGAGCATCACCGGCACGTTCCTGAACGAAAACGAAGTGCAGGAGGCGGTCAACGCCGTCACGAAACCGAACCTGACGAAGCAGGACTTGAACGAACTAAACGAGTCGTACTCCAAGGACTGGGATTTGGGTCCCGACGCCCACCCCTGCAATCTTAAGAGCAGCACAGACCCCACCGGCGCTGTTCGCAGCGACTACGTCGCCCCGCCGGTGCTGATCGCGTAATCGTCGGGTGTTTTTAGCCGCGGGACTACGTCCCGCGCGTCCGCCGGCTGCGGGTTGAAGACGCGCAGGACGTAGTCCTGCGGCTACTCGGATGAGCCATGTTATCTTCGCCGATCCAATCACCGAAATCAGGCCCCAGCGAGCGGGTTCGAAACCTCATCACCCGCGCCACGCTGTTGCTGGTGACGATCGTGCTGCTCTATTGCAGCTATCGCACGGTGACGACCGCGTACGCGGCGCATCAGGAGGCGAAGGAATTGGCGACCAAGGGCATGCCGCCGGGCACGCGGACGCGCGTCGTGAGCGCGGCGGGGTTGCCGATGGTGGTGGGGATCGGTCTGGGCTGCCTAGGCGTGTTGACGGGGCTGGGCGCGGTGATGCCGTGGCATTTCTTCGACCGCTTCGTCCGCCCGCCGAGCGATGCCGCGCAGCGCAAGGCGGCGGCGCGGGATTACTTCCGGTGATCCTTCGCTACGTCATCCTCCACCATACCGGCTGGATCGCAGACCACTTCGATCTCATGCTCGCGTGTGACGGAGACGGTCCGCTGCGGACGTGGCGGCTGGATGCGTTTCCGAATCCGACGGTCATCGATCCGCTGCCCGCACACCGGCGCGCGTATTTAGATTACGAGGGGCCGGTTTCCAACCATCGCGGGCACGTAAAACGAGTCGCGCACGGCTCTTATGGAACCGTGCGCGAGAGTGCGTCCGTGATGCGCATCATCCTCGACACCGGCCAGCAGCTAAGCGTGCCCTGGCCGGCGCGATGAGTGCATTTGCGTTACTCCGCCAGCGGGTCGCTACCGATCGTGCCCAACAGCGAATCCAGATACGCCGGCGATTGCACCCTGTTCTGCTCCGCCTCCACCCACGCCAGACGCTCGTCGATGCGCGCCAGTGCCGTCGGGGTATCAATCACGCTTTCCCGCTTGCTCGTCAAATACTGCTCGTGGCGGCGCAGCAGGCGCAGTTCGTTTCGCTGCTGGCGCTTCAGCCGGTCGTTGTACCAGTCGCTCGACTGAAGGTATTCGCGCGTGAACATCGAACGGAACTTGGGATCGTCGATCTTCATCTCGTTCCACGCCCCGTTCACCATAATATGCACCAGCGCCTGAAGCGGCGGGCAGAGGTCGTCCACGGTTCCGTCGTCGATCATCTGCTGGCCGACACGGTGCTGGGCTTCGACGATGTTCGCCACGCCATCGACAAACTGGTCCATGTCCTGAAGTTCCGGCTTGAGCATGTCTTCCGGGAAGACCGCCACCGGGTTGTCGAACACGCGGCCGAAGTATTGTGCGACGAATTTGCGGGTGATGCGGTATCCCAGCCGCGACGCGAGCACGGTCTTGCCTTCGTGTTCGAAATCGGTGAGCCGTTGGAGGCAGCCGCGCTCGATGAGCGACCTGGCGGTGCGCTCGCCGGCGCGGAGTCGGCACCAGATTTCGGGGATCAGGAGTGATACGTCGTGATCCACGCGGCACTTGGGTCCGACGTACCCTGCGGCGGTCGTGAAGCCGTCGGCGCCGGTGAGGATATAGCTGCACAGGGCGTTGTTCAGATCGGCTGCGACGCGGATGGCGTTGAACGGACCCTTCGTGAGCGCCCCTTCGCTGCCGGCGCCGGTCGTCGAGGGGCTTTTGCCGGTGAGCGAGCAGATAAAATCCATGAACAGTTCGGGCAGTTCCTGGTAATGGATCGGGTTATACACCGCCAGCGGCCGGACGCCCGGCTCGCGCGGGTTATTGCGTCGGCCGGCGAGGGTGGCGCTGACCGGGAAGGTCGCAGGGGCGTTGATCGCCACGCGCCGGTGCAGCCGCGCGCCGATTTCCGCCAGATGCCTGCCGCGCGGGGAAGAAAAGTCCGGCCGGGTTTGCAAAAAGCGCGGGTTTTTCGTCGGCTTCCCGTCCACAATGCGCGGCCGCGCCGAGCAGACCATGAACCCCTCGCCCGATGCGCCCAAGGTCAACGCCTGCTTCATCGGCGGGGTGAAATTCTCAAACGCCAGCACGTTGTCGACAATCGCCTTCACATCACTCGACGCCAGCGGCTGATAGTTCGACGCAAACAGCCCCGGCTGCGACATCTCCAGTTCCGTCTGCTTATCGATGCCCGGATGCACCGCATCGTCCGGTCGTTGGAACAGGCGCGCCTCGCAGTTTTCAAGCAGCTTCACGCTCGGCTGTTCGATGTGCGGCTCGGGCGCGGGCACGAGACCGATCGGCATGGTGATCGACACCGTGATGTCGTCCTCGAACTGCACCTTGGCGGCCGGGAGGAAATCCTGGCGAAGCTTGTAGAGGCGCCAGTTGCCTTCTTCCGAGAAACCGATGCGCAGGTAGCTGCCAATCAGCTTACGCCCGTCCAGCTTCAGCTCATGACCGGGCTGCCCGTTCACTTCATCGACACTGAAATGCTCGCGCCAGTTTTCGCCCCACTCGGGCTTATAGAATCGCTTGATGATGAAGATGATCGCGCGGAGGTGGTTTGGAATCGATTTCAGCCACGCGTTGTAATCGTCCTTGTACTCGCTTGAGGGCGTCAGCAGCTTGATCACCGACCCGACCGACCGCTTCGGCGAAAGCACGCCGCGCGACGGCGTCTGCACCTTGCCCGCAGGCAGCGGATTACGGAAGCGGGTGTAGTAATCTTTGTTGAAGATCGCTTCGACTGCTTCCAGGTCTTCCTTGATGTTGCTGACGTAGATCGGTCCGTTCACGATCGCGTCTGCGATCGACTTGCTGATCTCGCTCTTGCCGCCGCCGGAGACGGTGCAGGGCTTGTGACAGACCGTGCCCTCGGCGCGGGTGCCTTCCAGACGCCAACTGGGTGCGCCGGGGTGGCGCGCGTAGCGTAGCTTGTAGCCAATGGGCAGGATGTAGTCGGTCGCGGGCACCAGCCTGATCGTCCGCTTCTCGCCATCCTTGTCCCATGTGACCGTTTGCAGGCGGGCGTCGAACGTGGCAGTTTCGGGGACGAAGACGATCGACGGGTCATCTCGATCAACCGCGTAGCCTTCGGGCTGGACGACGGCTTTTTCGCCCAGCGCCTTCATGGCGTCGGCGAACGTGTAGCCTTGCGCCAGGACTTTTTCATCGAGTTGGAAGTGTTCTCCGTGGTTGAACGACGGGAATGCCATCGCCCCGCCGGCGTGTTCTTCCTCTGCCATGCCGGAGAGGTTGGCGGAGAAGCTGATCTGCGTCTTCACTTCCTTCTTGCAGTAGCCGAAGTAGTTGTCCGCCAGGATCGTGACCATCACGCCGTCGCGAGAGCGGCAGGTGATCTTGAATGCCGAGCCGTTGTTGTATTTTTCGTCGTCGCTCTCGTAGCACATGCCGTCGCGCTTCTGGCGCTCGGTGGCCTGGGAGACGTGCGGCAGGCCAAGGGCTTTCTTGTTCATCCCGACGATGTGCGGTGCGAGGATGACGCAGCCGGTATGGCCGGTCCAGTGCTGAACATCGAGGCCGGCGTCGTTCTCGGGCAAGAACGGGTCGCCAGCGTTGCCGAAGATGGATTCGACAAAGTCGAGGTTGCAGACGAGGCCGCCGGGCGCGAAAAACCGGATCTCGGTGCGCTTCTTGGGTCGAACGCCGGGAACTTCGGGCGCCACCAAGGGGCGCAGCAGCAGCGACACCCATATCTGCACGGGTTTGTCCGACTTGGCGGTGAAGGGCAGGCGCATGAGGTCCGCCGGCGGGGTGAGCGCGGCTTCCAGGAGGCGTCCGTAGGCGACCAGCGGGACGGCGAGCTTGTCCCCGGGCACGGGCAGGCCGGCATCGGCGACGTGAAACACACCCACCGTCGTGCGCCGGTCGGCCTTGGGGTTGTGCAGCACGCCCTGCTGCGTGCGATAGCTGCTGAGGATCTCGTTCTTGAATGTATGCTCGTCCAGCGGCATCGACAGTTCGCGGGCGATGCCGTGGCGATCCAGGAGCAACGTGCGCGACGGGAGGGCGATTTTCTTTACGTCGATCACCTCGCCGAGCATTTGATTCAGGAAATCCTGGATCCGCTGATCCGCAGGGCAGAGATAGTGGCGGAGCAGGCGGGCGAGCTCTTTGTAGTGGTCCAGCAGGTCGCTGGCGAAGGAGACCAGGCTGGACTCGCCTGCGGGCCTTTCGTTGAGGGACGCGAGTTTCAGGTCGATATAGCGAACGACGTCACGCCGCTCGGGTACGAAATTGCTGCCGTCGGGATTCAGGCCAAGTGATCTTCTGCGTTCCATTATTACCTCAGTCGCTTACCAAGTTGTTCGGGCATAAGATGCAGGGAAGCCCGGTGAAAATCCATCCCGAAACCGAATGCAAAAACGAAATGCCGAAAAAATCGATCGTTGGGTGGAAATCCTCGGTCACTCCGCCGACGCGTTGAACCCGATTGACCACGCCGATTCGCAGGCGCGTCTGTCAATTGCGGCAGGAAAACACCGCGTTTGGATCGTCGCCTGCCTGAACGCGATCGACGCCCACCGCACCGGGACGAAGATCGCCTACGACGCCCCGCTGCGGCAATTTGTCTTTCCTGCACCGGCGTCGATGGGGGCGAAAGTCGCGGAATCGGTTTGGCAGGCGTATTTGCAGTACGTGTTAGGATCGGTCGAGTCGGCGGAGTGGCTGGGAGAGGCCGTCCGCTCGCTGAACCCCATCGCGCTGACCGCCGGCATCGACGACAACCCCGAGCCGTGGTGGGCCAACGAATTGCTCATCCTGCACGCGCTTCAGTCGTTCGTCACCCTGTCGGGATCGATCGAGCTGCAAGCGAGCCTCGACCGGTGCGTTGATTTCCATCTGGCAGAGATTCAGCCGGATCATGCGACCAACGAACCCTGGGCCATCCACGCGTTCGCCGGGCATGAATCAGGCGACACCAGCGCCGGCGCCCTGCTCCACGCCGCCATGGTACAAGGAGGCGGATCGCTCACGCCGGTTGCCCGACTCATCATTCGCGACGCCCTCTATTGCCTTCGCAAATAGAAAGCCCCGGCCCCCGGCCGGGGTCCTACAGTCGCTCGCGCAAATACCCCTCAACCTGCGAGATATTCACCTTGTCCTGCGCCTGCGTATCGCGATCGCGAATCGTGACAATCTGCTGGCTCGTCGTATCGCCGTCGATGGTGACGCAGAACGGCGTGCCGATTTCGTCCATCCGGGCGTACCGCTTGCCGATCGACTGCTTCGGGTCGTATTCGCACGTGAACTTGCTGCGCAGGTCCAGATACAGCTTCTCGGCGATCTCCGGCATGCCGTCTTTGTTCACGAGCGGAAAAATCCCCGCCTTGATTGGCGCGAACTGCGGCTTGAACGAGAAATATTCCTTGCTCGGCCGGGTTTCGTCGTAACGGTAGGCCTCGCACAGCAGCACCAGCACCGCGCGCGTGAGCCCCGACGCCGGCTCGATCACGTTCGGCACATACCGGCTCCGCTGCTTGATCTCGTCGGCCGCCACGCCCTGCTCCTTCAACCGCAGTTGCAGATCCTGATCGAAGTAGTCGAGCTTGGCGCCCGA
>JBBQQZ010000053.1:0-14058 GCA_038215325.1 Tepidisphaerales bacterium
GTCGGGCGTGGATTGATGGAAAAGCGGTTGCACCCGATGCAATACGAGACGGTCTTCGCGCAATTGTGGCATCACGCGAACAAGCAGCCGTACCGCGTGAAGACGACCGAGGCACCGCATTATCGCCGCTACGTGATGCAAAATGCGCCCGAATCCGCCGCCCGCGCCGTGCTGACCGCGCCCACTAACGATGGCCGCGGCGTGATGTTCGTCTCGCACACTGGCGACATCTACCCCAGCGGATTTCTCCCCAAGCGATGCGGCAAGTTCCCGGACGATTCGCCGGTCAGCGTCTACCAGAACTCCAGCATCTTCCGCGACTTGCGCGACCCCTCGAAACTCAAAGGCAAATGCGGCGTATGCCCCTTCAATACCGTCTGCGGCGGGAGCCGGGCGCGGGCGTACGCGGTCAACCGCGACATCCTGTCGTCCGAACCCGACTGCGCGTACGTGCCGGCGGGATACCAAGGCGAACCCCGAGGTGTGCCCCAACATGCGTGACCTCTTTGTCATGACCTCGCTTTCGACTCGAAACGATGGGTGCCACGGCTTCGTACCCGAAGCCGTGGTACGCCGGCAACGTTTAGTTGCTTCGGATTGTCCACACCTCCCACGGCTTGGCGTACCAAGCCGTGGCACCCGACACCCGATGACTAAACCCCTTACCGTGACGTAAACCATGCTTAGCCTCAGCAACATCCTCTGCGACCAGATCAGCGGCACTGAAAACCTGCGTTACGGCCACAAGCGCGCCGACGCCGACCTGGCCGACCCCACGCCGCGCCCCGTCGTCGTCTGGGCGCTCACCAAGGCCTGCAATCTCAAGTGCGTCCACTGCTACGCCAGCGCCACCCGTGAACCCAGCCCCGATGAACTCACCGACGACCAAGGCAAAGCCCTTCTCGACGACCTCAAAGCCTTCAACGTCCCTGCCGTGCTGTTCAGCGGAGGAGAGCCGCTCGTGCGCGCCAGCGCACTCGACATGATCGGCTACGCCCGCTCGATCGGTTTGCGCTGCACGCTCTCCACCAACGGGCTGCTCATCAGCGATTCCGTCGCCGACAAACTCGCGGAGATCGGGCTTCAGTACGTCGGGATCAGCATTGATGGAGTCGAAGCGCGTCACGATCGCCTGCGCGGGCTGAAGGGCGCGTCGCGCGACACCTGGGCCGCGATTGATCGCTGTCGGAGCCGTGGGATCAAGGTCGGCGTGCGGTTCACGGTTCACGCGCTGAATCAGGACGATCTGGAAGCGGTGTTTGATCTGTGCGACGAGCACAACATTGATCGCCTGTGCGTCTACCACCTCGCCTACTCCGGCCGCGGCGAGGGGATGCAGCGGGTGGATCTGTCGTCCGAGCAGACCCGCGACGTGATGAACCGCATTTTCGCGCGCGTGCAGCGCAACCAGCAGGTCGGCCGCAATCTTGAGTTGCTGACCGTTGGCAACCATGCCGACGCCGCGTACGTGATCTGGACGCTCGAACAATCCGACCCCGCCCGCGCCGACCTCGTGCGCCAGCGTCTTGCCGGCACAGGCGGGAACCGGTCCGGTCAGAACATCGCCGCGATCGACCCCGAAGGCGGCGTCCACTACGACCAGTTCTCCTGGCATTACACCTGCGGCAACGTCAAGCAAACCCCCTTCTCCCAGATCTGGCGCGCTACGGCCGACTCTCGTCTCGCCATCCTCCGCGACCGCAAACCCCACCTGCCGCCCAAGTGCCAAGCGTGCCGTTTCATCGACCTCTGCAACGGCAACCTCCGCACCCGCGCCGAAGCCGCCACCGGCAACTGGCTGGGCGATGATCCGGGATGCTACCTGCCAGACGAAGCCCGCGCGCCGCAGATCGGTTAGCCGCGACGCAAAGCGGAGCGTTCCGCGCGTATGGACGCGCTCCGATTGGCGTCGCGGCGAAACGACGTGCGACCTCGGGAAAACCGACCACTTAAGTGTTACAATCTGCCGCACGTGCTGATCGTCCCTATCCATGAAGTGCAGGCCGGGCAGAAGCTGGCGCTGGGCGTGATGAACCCGCAGGTCCGGGATCAGGAACTGCTCAAGGCCGGGTTCGTGCTGGATGAGTCGATCATCGCACGGCTGAAATCGATCGGCGTCGTGCAGATTTTCGTCGATTTCCCGGGATTGGACGATCTGGATCCGCTCATCATGGGGCAGTTGTCTCCGGAGCGGCAGGAGATTTATAGAACCGTTAAGAACGCGATCTCGAGCAACGAGAAGAGCACGCAGCCGGTGGTGAAGTTTGCGGCGTACGTGGAAGCGACGCGCAACTTCGTCAAAACCATGATGGGCCGGCCCGAAAACCAAATGCTGCTGGACGTGCTGAGCAAAGGCGACGACGAAGTCGAGCACGCGACGTCGGTGGCACATCTGGCGCTGGTGATCGGTCTGAAGTTGGACGCCTACCTCATCCGCGAGCGATCCCGCCTGCCGGCTCACGTTGCCAAGGACGTCACCAGCCTGGGCGTGGCGGGCATGCTGCACGATATCGGCAAGACCAAGCTGCCCGAAGATCTGAGGAAATATCACTCCCTGAAGCTCCCCCAGAGCGAAACGGAACTGGCGGAGTGGCAGAAGCACGGGCAGTACGGTTTTGAGATGGTTCGCGGCGGAACCGACGCCACGGTCGCGGCGGCGGTGCTGCACCATCACCAGCGGTTTGATGGGTCGGGCTTTCCGGAGATCGATCGCGGGGAGAACAAAATCCGCATGAGCGGGTCGCAGATCCACTGCTTCGCGCGGATCCTGGCGACGGCGGACCTGTTTGATCGGGTGTCGAAGGCACCCGACGGCACGCGGCTGACCAACTACCGCGTGCTGCACCTGCTGAAGACGCGCTACCGCGACTGGATCGACCCGGAAGTGGTCGCCGTTTTGCCGCAGGTGGTGCCCCCGTTCTCACCAGGACGCCGCGTGACTTTATCAGACGGAATGGAAGGCGTGGTCGTCGGCTTCAGCCCGTACGCGCCGTTCCAGCCGGTCGTAAAGCGGTTCGATGCGAAGACGATGACCGTGCTGGACGGTTCACTCGATCTGAAGCAGCACGATTCGCTGCGGGTCGTCGCGCTGGACGGAAAACCGCTGACCGAGCTGGAAAAAGACTGATTTGCGCACAACCGGCATGACTGCGACAATCCGCATAGTCCCAATAAATGTCCGAGGCTATCCCCAACAAATCCACATGTCCGATAAAGCTGGGGATAGCGCGTTGATAACAAATTTCTCATGCTCAAACGCCTCGGCAGGACCGGAGGTTCAATCGATGTGAACGGAAAATCCGATAAAGTTCACCTTGCCAGTACAGTTACGGGGGGCTATTTTCGTTGGACCTCAAGGATGGTTTGAGGCAGGTAAGTGTGACAAGGGAAAAGGATGGTCCTACGTTACGCTTGAGTCGGGGAGACTCAAACCTGCCGGCCGGGTGCAATTGCCCGGCCCACTTCGAATGGATTCGATCTCACGGATGAGTTGATGAAACGGTCGCCCGCGTTCCGGGGAAGACTTGATCGCGTGTTGTGCGGTCAGGCGGAACGCGAAGCGGTTTCGGGCCTGCGTTTCTCTCGGGCGCACCAAAGTGTGCGTATGAGACGCCGGCGTCCATCGGAAGGAGATCGACGTGAGTTTCATCGCAGTAGAAGACCGTCAAGTTACGCGTCTGGCAGAAGCGATCCAGCAGCGGGTGGGACACCAGCGATACCAGGTGTGGTTTCACAACTCCACCCGGTTCGAGGTCAAAAATGATGCCATCGAGATTTCCGTCCCCAACGATTTCATCTCCGAATGGATCGGTACGCACTACAAGCGATCGATCATGGAAGCCGCTCATGAAGTGATGGGCTGCCAGGTTCCCGTGCGCTTCAACGTGATGCCGCAACTGTTCGACGCCAAGAACGGTGCCTCGGGCAGCAATGGCCACGTAAACGGTTACGCAAAGGCGACCGACGCGCCCCGCGTTGTCGGTCCGCAGCGCGAACGCTACGTGCCCGGCACGCGAGACATCCCGGCGAGCATCTCGTTCACCCCCGATCTCTCCCGTCTGCACGAATCCGGCGACAGCGCGATCGCCAAGCTGACCACCAAGCCCGTCCGACGCGAAATCCCTGCCCCCGCCGCCGGCATGCGGTTCAACGACGGCGCGGGAACGCCCGGCAAGGGACGCCTTCGCCACGACCTTGAGTCGTACATCGTCGGCCCGAGCAATCAACTCGCCTACAACGCCGCGATCTACGTCGCGGAGTTTCCCGGCGCCCAGTACAACCCGTTATTCATTCACGGTTCATGCGGGCTCGGCAAATCGCACCTGCTCCAGGGCCTGTGCCGACAGTTCATCCATCACCATCCCGCCAAGAAATGGATGTACGTCACCGGCGAAGAGTTCACCAACGATTTCCTGCTCGCCCTTCGCAACAATCGCGTGGACCAGTTCCGCCGAAAGATGCGTGAGCTGGACCTGCTGGTGATCGACGACGTGCATTTCCTGTCGGGTAAGAAAGCCACGCAGGAAGAATTCCTGCACACGTTCAACGCGATCGAGGCGATGGGCAAGCAGGTGGTGCTCGCCAGCGACGAACACCCGAAGATGATCAACGAGTTCGGCGAATCGCTGATCAACCGCTTCGTCAGCGGCATGGTCGTGCGAGTCGATCCGCCGAACTACAACATGCGATGCGAAATCCTCCGCACGATCAGCCTGCGGAACCGCATCAACCTGCCGGAAGAAGTGATCGCGTGGGTCGCGCGTCGCGTGACGCAGACCGTGAGCGAGCTGGAAGGCGCGATCACCCGCATCACCGCCCACACCCGCCTGAGCGGCCGGCCGGTGGACGTGAACCTGGCGCAGGAATCGCTCGGCGATCTGGATCGCCAGCTCGTCGCGCCCGTGAAGCCCGAGAGCGTGCTGAACAGCGTCTGCGGCTACTTCGGCCTTGAGATGCGCGAACTCATGTCCGGCCGACGCCAGCGGACGATCTCGCTCGCCCGCTCGATCGCGATGTACCTGGTCCGCAAGACCAGCAAGCTGAGCTTTCCCGAAATCGCGATGAAAATGGGCAAGCGCAACCACAGCACCGTGATCTCCGCCTGCCGCCGCATCGAACGCGCCGCCGCGAAAAACGAACTGCTGGCGTGGTCAAGCCACCTCGGCGAGCGCGAAGAAGAGGCCAGCGAACTCATTCAACGCCTGGAAGAGCAGGCGAGGGCGCAGTCTTAACCGCCGCCGCGAGATTTGTGGCGTGATGAGTGTGACGTGAAAGGCCCCCAAATCCTTTCACGATACACTCATCACGCCACACGCATCGCAACTTCCAGTCTTGACCGCCGCACGCTCACACCCGATCATCCAAGACCTCATGAGCAAGGCCATCATCCTCCAGCACGTCGCCCACGAAGGCCCCGGGCGAATCATCCCTGTCTTCCGCGATTTCGGCATTCCCACCGAGGTGCGACATCTTTACAAAGGCGACGAGGTTCCCACCGATCTCGACGAACTCCGCGTGCTCGTGGTTCTCGGCGGGCCGATGGGTGTGGCGGATATCGGGAAGCCCGAGTTTTCTTTTTTGGAGAAGGAAGCGGCGTTGCTCAAACGGCTGGTCGAACTGGATCGGCCGGTGCTGGGGATTTGCCTGGGGGCGCAGTTGATCGCGCATGCGGGCGGGGCGAAGGTGTACCCGAACGTAAAGATGGCGCCCCCGGCGGGTCCGGGGCAGCCGCCGAAGCCGGTCGAGCCGCACGAGGCGCTCCCGGAGATCGGCTGGGCGCCGGTCAGCTTCCCCTTCCCCGGCGGGACCGAGCCGATCGTCTACGGCGCGATCGAAGGCACGCCGATGTTCCACTGGCATTTCGACACCTTCGACCTCCCCAAACTCCCCCCACCCGCCAACGCCCCGCCGCCCCCCGCTCCACCCCCGCCGACCGGGAACGCGCTGCTCTCCAGCACGCGCACCTGCCGCAACCAGGCGTTCCGGTTCAAGAACCGTCTCTTCGGCTTCCAGTACCACATCGAACTCGACCGCGCCGGCATCGACAGCCTCGTCGCAGGCAACCGCGAGGAACTGATCAAGGTGCTCGGCGCGGATGGCGAATCAAAACTGAAGGCCGACACCGAAACGCACTACCAGCGCTATGAGCGGGTGACGAATAAGATTCTTGGGAATTTCGTGCAGTTTTTACACGCGTATGATGCGTGAAGCTCAGAATGTGTCTGAAGCCACGGGTGTAAACCCGTGCGTTGGCACTTGAACACCGGAAGATGCACGGGCTCACGCCTTTGGCTCCATAAGAAAGCGCGAATGCACCCCCAACTCTTCACCATCCCCTTCCTCAACCTCCCCGTCCACAGCTACGGGCTGATGCTCGTGCTCGGGCTGCTGTGCGCGATGGAGCTGGCGAAGTTTCTGGCGCGTCGCAGCGGGCTTAATCCGGACCTGTTTTCCACGGCTGCTATTCTGGCGCTCGTGTTCGGACTCATCGGAGCGCGAATCGCGTACGTGATCCAGTTTCATGACGACGCCGATTTCAACACCGGCAACGTCGGCACGAATCTCTGGAACGCGATCAACCTCACCTCCGGCGGGCTTGTCTACTACGGCGGGTTCTTGTTCGCCACTGCCGGGCTGATCGCCTGGGCGATCTGGAAGAAAATCCCCCTGCTGCGCGGCATGGACATCATCGCACCGTGCCTGATGATCGGCCTTGCGTTCGGCCGCGTGGGGTGTTTTCTGAACGGTTGCTGCTGGGGCCAGCACTGTGACGTGGACTCGGTGGTGGCGGTCAAATTCCCGTATTACAGCCCGGCGTACAACGAGGACGTGTCCGAAGCCAGGGTCCAACCCGACAACCGGCTCTTCGACCGCGCCGGCCACCTGATGACGCCGGAGAAGGTCGCCAAACAGAGCGAACTCGCCGACGTCGCCGCGAAGGAGCAATCGCTCGCAGTCATCAACACGCAGCTCATCAGCACGGTCACCGCGTCAATCATCGCGTTGGTCAGTTTCTGCCTGTTCACGCTCTACCTGTCGCCGGGTCGCGTTTTCGCGGGGATGCTGGTGATGGAGGGAATCTCTCGCACGCTGATCGAGGGTTTGCGTGTCGAGCCAACCGTGCTCGGGCCGCTGACGCTCAGCATGATCATCGGGCTCTTCGTCGGCGCCGCGGGGATCGGCCTCTGGTTTATCGCCGGGTCGCTTCGGAACAAACCGATCATCGGCGGAACGCCGGGTTATCCGACGTTTATCGCCGCGTCTTGAAGCGGGCTCGTCTCGCTTTTGAGCGTAAGAAAAGCCCGCAGCAAGCTGCGGCGCGAAACAATGACGATCACTTCACCAGTCGAATCAGCGTGATGCAGCGCTTGCCGCCGTACTCGCTCACGTAGAGGTTGCCGGTTTCGGGGTCTTCGCAGACGTCGAGTGGGTTTTCGAGTTTCTCCCAGCCTTCGACGCCGTCAATTACTTCGGCAACGTCACCCTTGCTGTCGAACTTCAGCGCGATCAGATCCGAACCCATGTTGTAGCGGCAGACGATGAGGCTGTTCTTCAGCGGCCCGTCCGTGAAATACTCGGCCGATCCGTTGGCGCTGACGTGGTTGCCGAAATCGTAGATCGCAGCCTGCCAGTTTTTCTCCGGCTTCGTACCGACCGGATAGTGCGGGACTTCGGCATAGTCCGCGCCGGCGGTGGGATTGCCGCCGTTGAGGACGTAGTAGCCTTGCGAGGGGTTCGGGTGGCCGTAGTAGCCGCCTTTTTCGACGCGGAAGAGCCAGTCGTGCTCGGCGTCGGGAACGTTCTTCAGCGCGACCGAGTGATCGCTCGCCGGCGCGTTGCCCCCGGCGCAGGAGCCGTTGGTCGGGGCGTACATGTGCCCATTGCTGTGCCAGTTCAGATCGTAGACAACCCGAATCCCCGACGCCCACACCTGCACCGGCGCGTTCGGGTTCTTCCAGTCATAGCTGCCGCCAGCCTCAGGCGTCTTCACGTCAATCGGTAGTTGGCCCGGCAACCGCTTCGTATCCACGCGCACCACGGCGGCGGCGAACGGATGTTCTTTGCGCATGCCCCAGAAGCCGTCGGGATCGCCGTAGCTGCTCATCGATCCGGACTGGAAGTAGAGCCCCCCGTCCGGGCCGAAGCTGGGCTGATGGATCACGTGATCGCGCGCCGAGCGCGGCAAATTGGTGATGATGTCTTCGACCTTCTCCAGCTTCTCGCCGCTGATGCGGGCGACCTTGCCGTGCCAGTCGGGGACGTTGATGAATCCGAATTTGGTATGCGTGACCCAGAGAATGGGGTTGTCACTCGTTGACGACGGATCGAACGTGAATCCGCCGATGAGACGAGGGTCGCCTTTGAAGTGATCCACCAGGGACGCAAACAGCTCGCGCTCGCCGAGCGAACCATCGGGGTTAATCGCCCACCGCATGATCCTGCCGTCATCCACGCTCGCCCAGAGCTTGCCGTACTTCACGGTCACGCAGGTAAAACCCATGCCCTGCGCGTCGGGCAACACCACCTGCTCAAACCTCGGAGCGTTCAGTTTGCCTTCCGGTGCCGTATCAAACGCGATCTGATAGGCCGACACCGGATTGCCGATGTCGTCCTTGATGCCCTCGGAAAGCCCGAACCAATAGTTGGTTTGCGGCAGCAGTTTTTGCGATGGCGTGACGATGACAGTGCGTCCGTCGGTATCGAGTACGACGGTGGCGTCGATTTTTAGATCACCCCGCACGCGGCGAAGCGCTACATTGTCGGTGTTGAGGCTTTTCGGGTCCAGGCGACGGCCTTCTTCAAGCAGCACTTCGGCTCGGATCGGGTCGCCTATCTTATGCGTGCCCGACTGTTCGGCCGGTGTGATTGACCAGAGCTTCAGTTCGCTGACCGACAAGTCCGTGCAGACCGTCCGCGCTTCGCGCAGACCGATCGCGATCATGATCTTGCCACGCGCCATCCACGCACCACCGGCGCAGACAACGCCAGCCACCAGCAGGTACTTGACCCACCAGAATTTCCCAGAACGCACCGCCGGTCCCTCCTTGGCAGGCGTATGAGCGATCGCGTGCGTAGCCATTTCGATTTCCAACCTTTCTAAACTTCAACTACTCGAACGTTGTTATTGATTCGTCGCGACCTTCGTGTCGAACGTACGGATATACGCCGCGACGTCGTGCAGGTCATTATCGGTCAGGTTTGAGTATCCACCCTTGGCGGGCATCGGGAGCTTCATGACCGACTTCGGATCGTCCTGCGTGCGGCCGATCTTGAGCATCAGGATCAGTTGCAGGTCGGTGCTGTTGGTGACAAACGCGCTGTTCGCCAGCGGCGCTCCCTGGTGCGGCAGACCCTTGCCGGCGGCACCGTGACAGGTGGCGCAGGATACGGTGTAAAGCTTCATGCCGTGCTTCATATCCGGGATGCGGTTCGGATCGATCGCGACCTGTGCCCCGCCGATCCGGCCCATGCCGAGCATCGCAATGCACAGACCCACCAGACAGACAATCGCCAGAACCACCAGCGCGGTCCACTTGAGCAGCTTGGGTTGATTCGTCACTAGAACGTCTTCAGCCATAATTCCCTCAATGGTATCATCGGACTTTACAATCCGATGATACACGAAAATCTGCGGCCCGGTCTCAGGGTCCAGAGCAAAGACGCCACACTAGCGGCTGTTTTTACAGGGTTTTCAAGGACTTACGTTCTTCGCCGCGACAATCCGCCGCATGCAGGGAGATTATAAAAGGATATTTAAGTCCTCTGAAAGACGGGGCGCAGGTCGGATGATCGCGCCGTGGGGCCGGGCGAGAGGCCGGGGGTAGGACCGATATCGCGAGCTCGCGGGGGCAGGGCCGCTTGGGAAAATTGACGCTGCTCAGCGCGAAAGATCGCGGTTGCACGCTTCGACCCGGTCGCGATACCCGGCCATGCCGCGATCGATCCAGGACGGGACGAGCGTGCCCAAACCGATCAGAATCCGCGCCGGCAGGCTCGGCCATACTTCCGGGCGAGGCCTCGCGATCGCCTCGACCATCCGCCTGGCGACGTGCTCGACCGGCTGCGTGAGAAGATCCCGGTCCCCCTTCGGCAATACCACATGCCCGTGCGACTCGGCGACCCTGCCAAAGTCGGTGCGCGTCATGATCGGATGCACAGTCGTCACCGCGATCCGCTTCGGGCTCAGTTCCACGCGCATCGATTCGCCGATCGCAAGTTGCGCCGCCTTCGTCCCCGAGTACATCCCCAGGTACGGCACTCCCCGGCGGCCGCAGACGGACGAGACGATCATCACCTGCCCGCGCCAGCCATCCCGCAACTCCTGCTTCAGCAAATGCGGCGCGGCGGCGAAAATGAGATCGGTCGTGCCGAAGACGTTGGTGGCGAAAATGTCACGCGTCTGCTGCGGCGTGGTTCGGGCGACCGGTTCATACAAGCCATACCCCGCGTTCGCGACGACCGTGTCGATCCGGCCGAAGTGCGTAACGGCTTGTTCGATGATGTTGGTGCAGTCGTCCTGCTTCGACACATCGCCCGCAATCGCCAGATGCTGCCCGCCGAACTGCTGGTTGAGGGCGTCGATGCGATCGATGCGCCGCGCCGCCAGCGCCAGCTTGGCACCACGGGCGTGAAGTAAACGCGCCAACGCCTCGCCAATGCCCGCTGACGCACCGGTGATGACAACGACCATGTCCTTGAGGTTTCGCACGCGTCGCAACATAAGCGGTGTCGGTTGACGCCGCCACCCCGCAGGCGGGCGGCGCTTCGATTCATCGAGGGCAGCCGCCGCAGAACGTAAACCGACCCGTCCTGAAAAGGACGGGTCGGCCGGTTGTCATGATGCAAAACTAAGGTGAACCGATTACTCGGGCTTGGCTTCGGTCGGAGCGGCTTCCGCCGGCTTCGACTCGGCCTCGGGGGCCTTCTTCAAAACCTTGGAGGCGAACGCCTGCCTCTTGGCGTCGCGTTTGCGACGCAGACCTGCGGCGCGGCGGATCGTGCCGGTCGGGGCCTTCTGGTCGTCGGTGATCAGTTCCAACTGCACCAGGCTGCCCGCGTCGCCGATGCGCCACTTCGCCAGCTTGATGATGCGGGTGTAACCGCCGTTGCGACCCTTGTAGCGCGGGGCGACATCGTTGAACAGGCGCTGCACGACGGTTGTCGCGTTGCCCTTTTCGTTCAGGATGAAGTCCTGGTTTTCGTCGGTGACGCGGCGGTCGTTCAACGCCGCAATCACGCGGCGACGCGCCGTCAGCGTGCCCACGCGGGCAATCGTGATCAGCTTCTCGGCGAAGCCCTGAACTTCCTTGGCTTTCGGAAGCGTGGTCTTCACCTTCCCGTGCTCGATCAACGACTGCACGAGATTGCGCCGAAGCGCCAAACGATGTTCCGTATCGCGGCTGAGCTGCCGGCCGCGCATTCTATGACTGCTCATGACAAACTCCCAAACAATGTCGAATGTCGAATGCCGAGTGTCGAATGAACCCGAGTGCCGACTTCATTCGACATTCGTCATTCGACATTCGACATTCTCTACTGCTGTTCCGTCTTTACTTCTTGCTCTTCCGTCTCGTCGTCCTCGGCATCGTCGTCGAGGTCTTCGAGGTCGTCGGCGGTGTACGCCTGCATCTGGCCGGCGGCGAGGGCTTCAAGGTCCATGCCCAGGCTCAGGCCCATGTCGGCCAGACGACGCTTCACTTCGCGAAGGCTCGTCTTGCCAAAACTGCGAACCTTCAGCAGGTCGCCGTCGGTCTTCTGCACCAGGTCGCGGACGGCCTGAATCTTCGCGGATTCGAGGCAGTTGTTGGCACGAACTGACAGATCCAGTTCCTGGACCGTCATGTTCAGCTTCTGCTCGAGGTCCGGGTCGATCGTGGGCTTGGCGGCCTCACGCAGCGACTCCATCGCGTCTTCGCTGACCAGTTCCGAACCCAGTTCAAAGTACTGCACGAACGGATTGAGGTGCTTACGCAGGATCTTGGCGGCTTCGACCAACGCCATTTCGGCCGAGATCGTGCCGTTGGTCCAGATTTCGAGGATCAAACGGTCGTAGTCGGTGCGCTGACCGACGCGGGCGTCTTCGTGGCTGTAACGCACACGGGTGACCGGCGAAAAAATCGAATCGACCGAGATGATACCCGTATCCTGCGGGCCGTCGGTCTGGATCATGTTCTCCTGGCTCGTGCGGTAACCGCGGCCTTTGCCGACGGTGAATTCGATTTCGAAGGGGAAATCTTCCGTGAGCGTCGCGATGACGTGATCCTTGTTGATCACGGTAATCGCCGGATCACCTTCGCACATGCCGGCGGTGATAGGCCCGGCCTTGCTTGTGGTGATCTTCATGGTCTTCGGCTCGTCCGAATCCATGCGAACGACCAAGCCCTTGATGTTGAGGATGATGTCGCAGACATCTTCCACAACGCCCTTAAGGCTGGTGAACTCGTGGTCCGCGCCCTTGATCCGCACGTGCGTGACGGCGGCACCTTCGAGCGAACTCAGAAGGATCCGGCGAAGGCTGTTGCCGACGGTCGTCCCGAAGCCGCGTTCAAACGGCTCGACGGTGAACTTACCGAAGGTGTCAGTCGAAATATTATTGTCGCGAATCACCCGTGTGGGCAATTCCAAACCGCGCCAGCGAATACGCATATCAGTTCTCCTTGCGTCCCGATCTCGAATTGCCGACAGTTCCCGCTCACACCATTGTGAGCCATCTGTACGTCAGCCTCGTCGAGTTGGGATAGTTGCCAGTTATTAGTTGCCGGTTGCCAGTAAAGAAATCGCCGTGCCTTGTCTGGCAACTGGCAACGACCAACTGGCAACCCTGTCTTAAACGCGACGCTTCTTCGGCGGACGACAGCCGTTGTGGGGAAGCGGGGTGACGTCTTCGATTGAGCTGATCCGCAATCCAGCATGCTGGAGATTCAGGATCGCCTGCTCGCGGCCGGCACCAGGACCTTTGACCCGGACTTCGACTTCCTGAAGACCCGACTTCTTCGCTTCGGTCGCGGCGCGATCGGCGGCGCGACCGGCGGCGAACGGGGTGCTCTTGCGGGCACCTTTGAAGCCAACGCAACCCGCCGACGCCCAAGACAGCGTCTCGCCGTTGGGGTCGGTGATCGTGATGACCGTATTGTTGAAAGTCGCTTTGATGTGGACGATACCCTTGGTAACGCCCTTGCGAATCTTCTTCGTCTGTCCGGCCTTCTTCGCGCCGGTCTTCTGTCCATCAGCCATTTTTCCTCACATGCGGATCATCGAACCGGGAGGTTCTACCCGCGTTGGCATAGTTGCCTGTTGTTAGTTGCCAGTTGCCAGAGAAGCAACTGCCAGTCGCCATACTGGTAACTGGCAACTACCTACTGGCAACTTTACGTCTTACTTACCGAGTTCCTTCACGCCCTTTTTGCCGGCGACCGTCTTACGCGGACCCTTGCGGGTGCGGGCGTTCGAGCGGGTGCGCTGGCCGCGGGTCGGAAGGCTGCGACGGTGGCGACTGCCACGGTAGCTCTGGATCTCCTTCAAACGCCCGATGTTCTGCTGCTGCTGGCGGCGAAGAGCACCTTCGACCAGGAAGCTGCGGTCGATGATCGTCACGATCTTCGACAGTTCTTCCTCGCTCAGCTCTTTCGCACGCAGCTCGGGATTGATCCCGGCTTCCTTCAGAATCTGCATCGCATTGGTCGGCCCGATGCCGAAGATATAGCGCAGCGAGATCTTGATCTTCTTGTCGTTGGGGATGTCGATACCGGCGATACGAGGCATTGTCTTAGCTCCGCTTGGCTTCGCAGTCAGTAGCAATCAGAGGCGAGGGGCAAGTGATCGACAAGCACACCGCTTGCCCTTGCCACTCATTACTGAGCACTAGCCTTGTTTCTGCTTATGCTTGGGGTTCGTGCAAATCACGCGAACGACGTTCTTCCGCCGCACGATTTTGCAGTTCTCACAGATACGTTTTACGCTTGAGCGCACTTTCATGGCACACCTAAGTCCAAAATAAGAGAATCGAGCATCATACGGATGGTCAGACCAATTACAAGTGATGCCAAGCCCGGATTTTCT